>DRFF01000071.1 GCA_011050685.1 Aurantimonas coralicida | reverse complement strand
GGTCGCCGGCCACCGCCGAGACCGGCCGCCGGCCGGCGACGGCCCGCAGCGTGGCATTGAGGACGGCGGGCGACACCGCGCCGAGCGCGCCTTGCGCCGGGTCCTTCAGGTCGACGAGATCGGCGCCGCCTTCGATGACGATCTCGGCCTCCTCGGGGCCGGTGACGCTCGCCAGCAGGCGGATCAAGGGGCGGCCTCGAACTGCTTCTTCAGGACGTTCTTCCACAGATAGGCGATCCCCCGCCGCCAGCTTTCGTCGGTGTTGGAGCGAATATCGGCGCTGCCGCGCGCGATCGGCTGGCCGCTCTCAACGTCGAAGGCATAGGCGTTGATGTTGAGAATGAGGTTCGACACCTTCTGGACGGTGCCGGTGACGGCGATGTCGGCGCCGAGCGTCCTGGCGAAGCTCAGCGCGCAATTGCCGCAGCTTTCCAGATTCTGCGCCAGTGCCTTGTCGCGCACCGGCGCGATGTCGACGCTGGCATAGCCGGGAAGCGTGTCGATGTCCCCTCGCAGCGCCGGCGCCATGGTTTCAAGCCGGGCCCGCTCTTCCGGGTTCTTGCCGATCATCGACCCTTCGAGGGACGAATCGATCAGCTCGAAATCGAACACGGCGACCGTCTTTTCCGCCGCGAGCGCGGGAGCGGCCAGGAGCAGCGCCAGGACAACGGGAAAAAATCGCGCTTGTCTCGGAATGCGGGGTCCGTAACACATGAAAGCTCTCGTCTGTCTGATCCGGCGCCCAGCCTCGGTGGTGATTCATAACCTTTGACGAGCGCGCGGCAAGACGCGAATTGCGAAAGACCGCCGGCCGGGCCGGCCGCGGAATGGGAGGAACCAGCGTTGACCACACCGGCCAGAGACCGCTTGCGGCGGGTGCTTTGCGGAACCGCGATGCTCATCCTCCTGACGACCGGAGCCCCCGCACAGACGGACACGGCCCCCGCGCCGGCCGCCGCCGCAACCGAAGATCCGACGACGCAGACGATCAAGATCGGCTTCCTCAGAACCTATGAGCGCACCCTGGCGCTGTCCGCCCTCGACATTCCGCCGCAGGACATCGGCCTCGCCGGTGCGACGGTGGCGATCGCCGACAACAACACCACCGGCTCGTTCATGGGCCAGAACTTTACCCTCGACGTAACGACGCTTGCCCCCGGCGACGACATCGCCGCGCCGGCGCAAGCGATGCTCGCGAGCGGCATCCACTACATCATCACCGATCTGTCGCCCGACGATACGCTCGCCGTCGCCGATCTCGCCAAATCCCAGAACGCCCTCGTCCTCAATGCCGGCGCGACCGACGACCGGCTGCGCGGCGAGAATTGCCGCGCCAACATGCTGCACACCGCCCCGTCGCGGGCGATGCTGACCGACGGCCTCGCGCAGTACCTCATGTGGAAGCAGTGGCGGAACTGGGCGCTGGTCGAGGGCGACCACGAAAACGACCAGCTCTTCGCCGAGGCGTTGAAGCGTTCCGCCAAGAAGTTCGGCGGCAAGATCGTCGCCGAGAAGGTCTTCGCCGACAAGGGCGGCGCCCGCGCCACCGATTCCGGCCAGGCGCTGGTGCAGCGCCAGATCCCGGTGTTCCTGCAGGATCTGCCCGAGCACGATGTCCTGCTGGTCGCCGACGAAAGCGAGGTGTTCGGCACCTATGTGCCCTGGCGCACCTGGCTGCCGCGCCCCGTCGCCGGCACTGCCGGGCTGAAACCCGGCTCCTGGCATCCGGCGAGCGAGCAATGGGGCGGCGCGCAGATCCAGAATCGCTTCGTCGATGTCGCCGGCCGCCGCATGGAATCAAAGGACATGCAGGTCTGGACGGCGATCAGGGTGATCGGCGAGGCCGCCTCGCGCACCCAGTCGGTCGATCCGGCGACGATCGACGCCTTCATCAAGGGGAAAAATTTCACCGTCGCCGCCTTCAAGGGCCAGCGGCTGACGTTTCGCGACTGGGATTGGCAGTTGCGCCAGCCGGTACTCTTGGGCACCGAAGCGTCGGTCGTCTCGGCCTCACCGCAGGAGGGCTTTTTGCACCGGGTCTCCGAACTCGACACCCTCGGCGTCGACAGGCCCGAGACGGTGTGTCAGATGGGAGGATGACCCGAAAGACCGCCGCCCCCTCCGCAAACGGCAGCGCGCATCCCTCCGCGCGGTTCTGGGACAGGATCGCGGTCCGTTACGCCCGGCGGCCGATCGCCGACGAAGCCGCCTACCAAATGAAGCTGCGGGTGACGCGCGACTATCTGACACCCGACATGGAGATTCTGGAACTCGGTTGCGGCACCGGTTCGACGGCGATCGCCCACGCGCCTCACGTCAAGCACATCCGGGCCACCGACATTTCGCCGAAGATGATCGAGATCGCCCGCGCCAAGGCCGCCGAGAGCGGGGTCGCGAATGTGGCGTTCGAATGCGTGGCGGTGGAGGACATCGCGGCCTCCGACGAAAGCTGCGACGCGATCCTCGGCCTCAATCTCCTGCATCTATTGGAGGACAGGGACACCGCGATCGCCAAGATTGCGGCCCTCTTGAAGCAGGACGGCGTCTTCGTCACCAACACGGCCTGCCTCGCGGACGGGATGAAGTGGTTCAAGCTGGTGGCGCCGCTTGGGCGGCGTCTGGGGTTCTTCCCGCTCGTCAAAATCTTCGGCAAGGTGGACCTCGAAGCCAGCCTCACGCGTCACGGCTTCAGGATCGCCCACAATTGGCAGCCGGCAAAGGGCCCGGCGGTCTTCATCGTCGCCGTCAAGGACGCCGGCCGGGTCTGACGCGATTCCCGCCGCCGGGCCGCCTCGCGCACGCGGTCGGTCGACCCCGCGACGATCGACGCCAAGGGGCCGGATTTCACCGTCGCCGCCTTCAAGGGCCAGCGGCTGACGTTTCGCGACTGGGATTGGCAGCTGCGCCAGCCGGTACTGCTCGGCACCGAGGCGTCCGTCGTCTCCGCCTCGCCGCAGGAGGGCTTTTTGCACCGGGTATCGGGACTCGACACGCTGGGGGTCGATCGGCCGGAAACGGGGTGTGAACCGCAAGTGGCAAGGCCGATGTGCGGACGGTCATTGACACTGCTCACCTGAGTACCGATGGGGCACTCGTTCCAGACGGCCGCCCACGCGGTCAAAGCCGAAAATCGAGGGAAGGCGAGCAGTGCTGGGAAGGTTTTCCATCCTGGAAATCCTAGGCACATAGCCCACAGCGTGTTGTCATCCAACCAGGCGAAGGGGTCCGGCGAAGAGAAAGGTCCACTCGAAAGACGAGGCTTTAGGTTCTTCGGATTTAATATGCCAGAGTTCCGACCCAGGCGGGAAATGAGGGATCTGTTGAGGAATGCTCGGAAGAAGCCTGATAAACGCGCTTGAACGATCCGCTCTAATTCGGTTCATCAATTGAGATAACAGACATGCTTCGCATAGCCCCATTGGAAACATAGTGGTTCGCAAATAATAGTCCTGCACATTGCTTGTATGAAGAGCGCATAGCAAAAAATCCCTCAATGTCTGATTTAGATATATTAAATTTCAATGATTTCAGAAAAGTATTCTTTTGACTTGTCAGATTGAGACGTGCTTGCCAAGACCCTTCTTCCCATCTAAAATTACGATCAAAAAATTCCTCAAGTTCTTTATTATCTGCAATAACACTTGTATCATCACCAGGAAAGCAACCGTAGCGTCCCAGGATCCCGCTTTGGTCGGCTGCATTCACCGCCGCCTGCATCACGGGCCAATCCATGAATACAATTTGCAAATTTAATTCTTGAAGCGGTCCAATCGTAACTGGGGAAAATTGACGAGCTCCAGACGGGTCTATTATCTGCGTGGCATACAATTTAACACTCTCTCCCGATGGGGAATTTAACCGAATTATCATGCCCTGCAATGTTTTAACGTCAACAGTATCATTTACTACAGAGAAATTTATAAACAATTCTGGAACGCCTAGGTAAATTCCAACAGTCATATCCGAAATAATAGAAATATTACCTGCACTAAAAACTTTTGATTTCATTACTGGTAATAAATACGCGGGATAAGGCCCCTTAACATCATTTTTAACCCAGTCAACGTATCCAGGTTTTTGCACCCTAATATTATATGATGGAAGGGAAAGTTTTCTATAAATTGGAATCTTATAACTTCCATCTTGTAAGGACACGCCTCTCCCAGAGCCAAACATATCAATGTACGCGCTCTCTATGGGGTTGTTGTCCTCCCCCACCACCTTTCCTTCTGCAAGAAATATTTGATTAGTGTAACTATCTATGAAAAATCCCGTAATTGACAATATTCCGAATATTGCAGATAACCCAAATCCGTATTTAATTAAATTTGTCTGCTCTTTTCCTTTTATATTTGCGTATAAAATTGATCCTATAACTAGAATAGACAGTGCGGCCAGCGCCAGAGGCGTGTTAGTAGAGCGAATTATACCAGAAAACGAATCCAATAACATTTCCGATCTCCCAAATAAGCACCCGTCAAAGAAATCCGCATAAGAGATTTGGTGAGAAGAACGGCCAAGTCGATCTCGCAGACGTGCCCCACCGGAGGGTATCATATTAAATTTCGCTTACAACCACCCTCTGGCGGGAAAGGTTGTCATAATTAAAAATAATAACAAGGTATATTATTGAAATATCTATGAGAATATGGATTAATTACCTGCTCCTACCCGATGGTCAGAGGCGGCGGGTGCGGCCGAGATCCTTCCCGCATAGCCTCCGCCGGGCAGTCCTCGCCGCCCTTCCGTCCAACCTGGTCCCGCCTCCCGTGTCCCTCAAAACCCGCCTTGCCGCCACGTTGAGCGCCGCGTTCATCGCGATCCTGATCATCGGCGGGTTGTTGACCTACGATCAGGCGACGAAGAACGTCGCCGCCGAGCTCTCCGCCGCGCGTAGCGTCGCCGCCAACCGGGTCGCCCAGCTCGTCGCCAAGCTGCCCGCCTCGCGCGACACGGCGGCGGAGCTTGCCAGCTTCGTGCGCGCCTTTAACGGCGACCGGCACGTGCAGGTGCTGCTGATCGATTCCACCGGCGCGGTCCGGGATTTTTCCACCCCCGCCAAGGATTACGGCGCCCTGCCGGACTGGTTCGTCCGCCTGCTCGCGCCGGACACATCGACCACGGTGATGCCGCTGTCGGGCGCCGCTTTGCCGATGACCGCCGTCGCCGTCTCGATCGATCCGCGCAACGAGATCGCCACCAGCTGGACCGATCTTGGCCTCGGCCTCGGCAGCCTCGTCCTGTTCGTGTTGCTCGCCTTCGCGGCCATCTGGGTGGTCGCCGACCGGGCGCTGCGGCCACTCGGGTCGATCCAGGCGGCCTTCGCGCGCATCGGCGCCGGTGACTATGCAAGCCGCGTCGCGCCGTCCGGCCCGCCGGAAATGCGGGTACTCGCCACCCGCTGCAACGAGATGGCGGCGCGGCTTGCCGAGATCTCCGCCCGCAACCGCCGCCTGTCGGAACAGCTGTTGCGGCTGCAGGACGAGGAGCGGGCCGAGCTCGCCCGCGATCTCCACGACGACATCGGGCCGCTGCTGTTTGCCATCGACGTCGACGCCTCGGCGATCGCCCGCCTCGCCAGAAGCGCCGAGGGCGACGACCCAGTGACGGGCCGCGCCGACGCGATCAAGACTGCCGCCCATCGCGCCCGTCAGGAGGTGCGGCGGATCCTCTCCGATCTGAGGCCCGGCCTGACGCCGGGATTGGGCCTCAAGGCGGCGATCGAGGAACTGATCGCGGAGCTTTCCCGCCGCCACGGCGACGTGGCGTTTTCCGCCGAGCTGGCCGAAGGCGACTGGGGCGGGCCGCTGGAGGTGCTGGTCCACCGGGCGGTGCGCGAGGGGCTCGACAACGCGCTGCGCCATGGCGCGCCGACGCGGATCGTCGTCCGCGTGGCGCCAGGCGAGAACCATCTCACCTTCAGCGTCGTCGACGATGGCGGCGGGCTCGCCGAGTCCGGCACGGGAGGCGGTTTCGGCCTTCTCGGCATGCGCGAGCGGGTCGAGGCGGCCGGCGGCGAACTGACGGTGTCGCAGGTGCCGTTCCCGCGGGGCGTGCGGCTGGAAGGCCGGGTGCCGCTTCCCCGTGACAGCGCGCCCCCCGGCGCGGTAGTCTCCGGCATGGGTGGAGACGCGGCATGAAGATCCTGATCGTCGACGATCACACGGTGGTGCGCGACGGCGTCAGGCGGCTGGTCGAGGCGCTCCCCGTCACCGTGATCGCCGAGGCGGAGACGCCGTCCGAGGCGCTGGCGGAATTCCGTAAATTCCGGCCGGACGTGACCATCCTCGACATCAACCTGAAAAACGGCAGCGGCCTCGACGCCCTGCGGCGCTTGCGCGCCGACGACCCGAAGGCGAAGATCGTCGTGTTCTCGATGTATTCCGACATCGTCTATGCAGCCTCGGCCCGGCGCGACGGCGCGCTCGGCTATGTCTCCAAGAGCGCGCCGTCCGACGAACTGCTGGTGGCGATCGAAAAGGCGCTTGTTGGCGAAAGCTATGTCGACAGCGAGACGACGGCGCTGATGGCCCGCCACGAGTCCTCCGAGGGGGGAACGAAGGAGCTGTCGCGGCGCGAATTGCAGATCCTGCACATGCTCGGCGAGGGCAAGAGCCTCACCGACATCGCGCAAGGGCTCGGCGTCGCCTACAAGACCATCGCCAACACCTCCTCACGCATGAAGGAGAAGCTCGGCGTCGACCGCACCTCCGATCTCGTCCGCTTCGCGCTGGAGAGCAAGGGCGGCCGGATGCTCGATCGCGAGCGGCCGTGAGTTTCGGAGTTTCGCCGGCTTTCGGGAAGACGGGAAGTTGTCCCGTTGTGGCGCCCGGAATCCTCTGCGAAGCTTTCACCTTCGAGGTTGCTGCCCGCCCCTGCTGCTCCCAAAGCCGGGACGATCGGGCGCGACCTCGTTCTGCCACTGCGGAGGTCGGCGGGATGGCGTTGCGTGGTTTGATGGACGGTGGGCACCGGCAATCGAACGGAAGGAACGAGCGGGTCATGAGACGACTGATGAGCGTGGCTCTCGCCGCGACACTGGCGCTGTCCGCCAGCCCCGCCTTCGCCTACAAGATTTTCGTGTCCAACGAGAAGGGCAACGACGTCACCGTCCTCGACTCGGAGAATTTCGAGGTTATCGACACCTTCAAGGTGGGCCAGCGGCCGCGCGGCATCGCCGTCAGTGCCGACGGCAGCCAGATCTTCGTCTGCGCCAGCGACGACGACACCATCCAGGTCTACGACACGGCGACCTACAAGTTTCTCAAGACCCTGCCCTCCGGCCCCGATCCCGAACTGCTGATCCTGTCGCCGGACGGCAAGCGGCTCTACGTCGCCAATGAGGACGACAATCTCGTCACCGCCATCGATCTTCAAACCGGGGCGCGCCTCGCGGAAATCCCGGTCGGCGTCGAGCCGGAGGGGATGGCGGTCTCGCCCGACGGGACGACCATCGTCAACACGTCGGAAACGACGAACATGGCCCATTTCATCGACAGCGACAGCCACCAGATCACCGCCAACGTCCTCGTGGATTCCCGGCCCCGTTTCGCCGAATACAAGCGGGACGGCTCGGAGGTCTGGGTATCGGCCGAGATCGGCGGCACGGTCAGCGTGATCGACGCGGCCACGAAGGAGATCAAGGCGAAGATCACTTTCGAAATTCAAGGAATCCGCTCTGAGGCGATCCAGCCGGTCGGCGTGCGGATCACCGCCGACGGCAAGAAGGCCTATGTGGCGCTCGGGCCGGCCAACCGCGTCGCGGTGATCGATGCCGAGACCTATGAGGTCGTCGACTATCTGCTCGTCGGCCAGCGGGTCTGGCAGCTCGCCTTCTCACCGGGCGAAACGCACCTCTTCACCACCAACGGCGTCTCCAACGACATCTCGATCATCGACGTCGCGGATGACGAGGTGATCAAGTCCGTCCAGGTCGGGCAGCAGCCCTGGGGCGTCGCCGTCACGCCCGGCGAATAAGCCGGCGGACGGAGCGAGGCGCGTCCGCACGCGCGAAATTGGGAGGGAACCGAGCGATGAAACGAATCTGGCTCTTGCTGATGGCGGCGATCCTCGCCTTCGCGCCGATCACGGTCGTTGCCGCGCAGGATTCGGGGGCAGCCGGAGAGGCAGCCGCCGAAAACGACGACGACGATGACGGAGCGACCGGCGCCGCGATGGTGCCGACCGCCGAGGAACTGACCATCCCGAAGGGTTCGGAGCTGATGCCGGCGAGCGCCCTGAACGGCGACCAGATCGGCCTGCCGCCCGTCTCGCTATCGAGCCAGATCGTCACGCCACTGGTCCTCGGCGCCCCCGACAGCGAATTCGCCGTCAGCCACACCGACATCTATCTGAGGGCCAACCAGGCCTATCGCTGGGACATCGCCTCCGAAGGCGGGCTCGAATACAAATTCCACGCGCCCGGCTTCTTCCGCAATGTCTGGATGAACCAGATCGTCATTGCCGACCTCGAGGTGCATATGGCCGGCCCGCCAGCCTGGCTGGAATTCGACGCGACCGGCGTGATCACGGTGCAGTTTCAGACCACCCGGCCCGGCCGCTACGACTGGTATGTCGAGGGCCTCGACGGCGAACAGGGCATGAAGGGCACGATCACCATCGTTCCATAGGGCGGATCGGGCGCCGCCACGAACCGCAGGACCTGTTTTCCCGCCCGACCCCGCGATAGGCTGCCGGCGGGTCCCCCCGACCGCAATGGAGCACGATGGTCTTAGATGCCGCGATCATGACACCCGATCTCAGCGCCGGGGCGCCGGACGCCCCTCCTGCGCTCGACGTTCGGCGGGTCAGCCATTCCTATGGCGACCGCATGGCCCTCGTCGACGTCTCGTTCGCGGTGCCGCGGGGCTCGTTCACCGCGCTCCTCGGCCCCAACGGCGCCGGCAAGTCGACGCTGTTCTCACTGGTGACGCGGCTGTTCAACGTCCGCGACGGCGAAATCCGCATTCTCGGCCACCGCTTGAGCGAGGAGCCGGGCGAGGCGCTGCGCCGCCTCGGCGTGGTCTTCCAGGCCCGTACGCTCGATCTCGACCTGTCGATCCGCCAAAACCTCAAATATCACGCCGCCCTGCATGGCATGACGGGCGCAGAGGCCAGCCAGCGGATCGCGGAGATCCTTCGCGGCTCCGAACTCGTCGACCGGATGGGCGAAAAGGCGCGTAACCTCTCCGGCGGCCAGCTCCGACGCATCGAGATCGTCCGGGCCTTCATGCACCGGCCGCGCCTGATCCTGCTCGACGAGCCGACGGTTGGGCTCGACATCCGCTCGCGCGCCGAGATCGTCTCCGAGGTCCGGCGGCTGGTGAAGGACGAGGGCGTCAGCGTCCTGTGGGCAACGCACCTCATCGACGAGATCGACGAGACCGACCGGGTCGTGGTGCTTCACCACGGCAAGGTTCTGGCCGAGGGGAACGTTCCCGATATCGTCGCGGCGGAAAGCGCTGGCTCGATCCGCGAGGCCTTCACCCGCCTCACCGGACTGGCCAAGAGCACCGCCGAACGAGAGATGGCCTCGTGAGCAGCACGCCCGCAAACGCGCCGGTGGACGCAACGCCCCACGGTTTTCCGCTGTCTGCCTATCTCATCTGCTTTCGCGGTATCGTCTGGCGCGAGGCGTTGCGCTTTCTGCATCAGCGCGAGCGCTTCGTCTCGGCGCTGGTGCGCCCGCTACTCTGGCTGTTCATCTTCGCCGCCGGCTTTCGCCAGGTGCTCGGCGTCTCGATCACGCCCCCCTATCAGACCTACATTCTCTATGAGGTCTACATCACGCCCGGCCTCGTCGGTATGATCCTGTTGTTCAACGGCATGCAGTCGTCGCTGTCGATGGTCTACGATCGCGAGACCGGCGCCATGAAGACGCTGCTCGTCTCGCCGCTGCCACGCTGGTTCCTGCTCGTTTCCAAGCTCGCCGCCGGCGTCGCGGTCGGTGTCGTCCAGGTCTATGTGTTCTTCGCCATTGCCTGGTTCTGGGAGGTCCAGCCGCATTGGACGGGGTATCTCACTGTGCTGCCGGCGCTGATTCTGACCGGCCTGATGCTCGGCTCGCTCGGTATGCTGCTGTCCTCGCTGGTCAAGCAGCTGGAGAATTTCGCCGGTGTCATGAACTTCGTGATTTTCCCGATGTATTTCGCCTCCTCCGCGCTCTATCCGCTGTGGCGGGTACAGGAGTCGAGCC
>DRFF01000070.1 GCA_011050685.1 Aurantimonas coralicida | reverse complement strand
GCCGGGCCAGATCGTCCGAGGCCTGGCTGATCTCGCCGGTACCCGAGCGGATCGAGCCCGTCGTGCCGGCGATCGTCGACATGGTCTCGCTGAGCTCGTCCATCGCCGCGTTGAAGTCGTCCTTCAGCTTCACATAGGCGGCCGGAAAACTCTGTTCGATGCGATAGGTCAGATCGCCGTCCGACAGCTTGGCGAGGCCCGAACCGATCTCGCCGACCACCAGCTCCTGCTCCTGTGCCGTCATCTGCTGGCGCTCGCCGTTCTGGCGCCGCTCGGCCTCGGCCTCCTCGCGCCGCGTTACCGCCTCGGCCTCGACCCGCTGCTTTTCCAACGCCGCTTGCTTGAACGCCAACACCGCATTCGCCATCCGGCCAATCTCGTCACCACGCTCGACATGTGGGATCTCGACCGAGTTATCGCCCTCGGCCAGCGTCGTCATGACACCGGTAACGGTGCTGATCGGCCCGGTCACACTGCGCTTGAGGAAGAAGGCGACCACGCCAACGACCATGCCGGCGATGACGATGCCGAAAAGGATGCCTTTCCAAATCTCCGTTTGGATCATCGCATCCAGACGTACAAGATCCCAGGCCATGGCCACCGTGCCGATGTGCTCGCCACCTGGAGCAATTGGCGCGACGATCAGAAGATGTTGGCCCGACCAGCTCGTGCTGATCTCGCCGGCGTCGACCTTCGGGGCCGCGGCGGCGACGGCCGCCGACAGATCGCCGGCACTGTTCAGCGCGTCGTTGGAAAATTTGGTTACGGGCGCCCCGTCCTTGTTCAGGACCAGGACATCGGACAGTTCGTTGCCGTCTTGCGCCGCCAGGTCGGCGTAGACCTTGTCGACGACCTCAGCCTTGCCCCATTTCACACCGCCCGCCATCTGGTCGGCCATCAGCTGCACGATGGTGACGGTGCTGCCTTCGGCCTCCAGATACATCGTGCTCTTGAGATTCTGCACCTGGATGGCGACAAGTGCCGCGATCCCGAGCAGAACCGGCACGGCTGTCGCCAGTGCCGCCTTGAGCCCGATGGAGAGCGCGCGGCCGGATGGATGCGATGTGGAATTTGACATGGCTGAGGCTTCCTTACCCGATAGGGCTTACAATCAGAGCATCTCGAGATTGATGCCGGCAGTCGCGGCACCGATCGGCTCGCCGGTCTCAGGATCGGTGATCGTGAAGCTGGCCTGCGACTGCAGCTGCTGGGTCGATTCGTCCTGCTCGATCTCGTCGACGAAGACTGCGTCGGCGCCAGCACTGAAGGTCTTCTGCCATTTGGCTTCGTCACCCTGCCAGTAATCCGACGTCGGGTCACTCTGACCGACATTCAGGCCCTTGGCGTCCATGACGAAGAGTTCGGTCAGCGCGCCCTGCTGGTCGTCCTTGACCTTCTTCAGGTAGGTCGACAGCTCGGAAGCGAGGGTTGCATCGACGAGCGCTCCACCGCCGGCATCGACTTCGCCGCGCCACTGCTTGTCCAGCGCGTCGATATCGGCCTGCGCCATCGCCGCGTTCTTCTCATTCTGCGCCTTGATCGCCGCGATGACGACCGGATCGTTCAGGGCCGCCTTCAGTTTCGCTTCCACTAATTCCTTGATCGGCGCCTCGTGCTGATCGGCAAGCGCGGGTGTCACCAGGCTTGCACCGAAGAGCAGGGCGCCGGCGGCGGCGGTCATCATCATGTTCTTGAGCATTGTTTCCCCTTGATTGTTTTATGTGAAGCATTGCGATCCGGACGTGGCCGAACCGCGAATGGATTGGATGCGCTAGTTCCGGCCGACCCCTTTGCGGCACAAAGCCGACGTCGCTTCCCCGATGACGGATCACGATTACCGGCGCTTTGCTCCCCCTCGAGCGCCCGACCGAGGCAAACCTTCTGGTAGAAACATGAAGAAATCGTTTTAACTGTCGATGCTTACGCGGACCCTATGTAAGACGGACGGATTTCGTCAGTAATGTGTACCTTCAAGCTCGGCCTGTCGGCGTCGCGGCTAGCACTCGACGTGACGGAAGAAACGCATGATCCGGGCCGTTTCAGCGGTTATCTCGCAGGCACTACCCGGCGCTCTTTCGCTGGCCGGGACGGTTTGCGGTGGGCAGGAAGCCTTTTGCCTACAGACGAAAACCGCTAGAGCGGACGGAACGCACCCTCAGAACGAAGGCAGTCCATGACCATCCGCGTCCACAAAGGCGATCTTCCCGACATTTCCCGCTACACCGGCCCCGTCGCCATCGACACCGAAACGCTCGGCCTCGACACGCGCCGCGACCGGCTTTGCGTCGTCCAGCTGTCGCCCGGTGACGGTACGGCCGACATCGTGCAGATCACCAAGGGCCAGCGCGAGGCGCCGAACCTGACGACGCTGCTCAAGGACGCGTCGAAGACCAAGATCTTCCACTACGCCCGCTTCGACATCGCCGCGCTCTATCACGCCTTCGGAGTGATGACCGACGGCATCTTCTGCACCAAGATCGCCTCGCGGCTGACGCGAACCTATACCGACCGGCACGGGCTGAAGGATCTGGCGCGCGAAATGGCCGGCACCGACCTGTCCAAGCAGCAGCAATCCTCCGATTGGGCCGCCGAGACCTTGTCGCCGGCGCAGATCGAATATGCCGCCTCGGACGTTCTGTATCTCCATGACATCATGGGCGGCCTTTACAAGCGGCTCGAACGCGAGGATCGGATGGATCTGGCCAAAGCCTGCTTCGCCTTCCTGCCGACACGGGCGAAGCTCGATCTGGCCGGCTGGAACGACGAGGACATTTTCTCGCACTCGGCCTGAGGGCTATAGGCCTGGCGGACGAGCCAAGGTCGCGCGGAGCTGATTTTGCCATTACGGCGACGAAAAATGTCGCAATGCGGACTGGAACGCGGCGCTTGTGCATCGCACATGCGGCGCATCACCCACGCGCTCGCATGAAAGGCGCCAACCATGATCCGCAGCGAAGTTTTCCAGACCCTCGCCGTTACCGGCATGATCACCCTCGCCCTAGCGGCGACCGTCGTTTTGCTGTCGGTCATCGGCTGAAATTCGGCCAGCCGCCGGCCCATAGCCGGCGCCGACTGTATCCATTCAAGGCGCGGCAAGCTTGGGCTTGCGGCGCCTTGATCATTTTCCCGGCAACTCTTCTCAGCCGGCCATAGCCCCGGCCTTGGGCCGCGCCGGCTCGCGCGGCGCCCGGCGGCGCTGGCCCCAGACGATCAGGCCTAAAAGCGCCAGGGCGGGCAGGAACATCCAATATTTCGTCGGCTGCTCGGTCGGCGTTCTGACCAGCGTGATCTGCTGGTCCCAATCGAGGCCGACGGCTTCGGCCGGCGAGCCAAACGCGACATTGTCGATCATCGTCTTGCCGTCGGTCTCGACAAGCTCGAGCCCGGCGTTGGCCAGTCTTTCCTCGCCGCTCGCCCCATCCGGCAAAGGCAGGTCGACCGTGCGCTCGGAAGGGGCGCCGAAAGCATCAAGATAGGCAATTCGCAGGCGCAGCGGTTGACCCTGCGGCGTATTGCCGGCCGCCGCCGCCAATTCGCTCGCCGGTCTGTCGTTGTAGGGCGGCACCGCCATGTCCATCCAAAAACCTGGCCGGAACAGGGTGAACGCGATCAAAAGCAGCGCGACGCCTTCCCAGATGCGGTTCTTGGTGAGGAACCAGCCCTGCGTCGCCGCAGCGAACAGAAGCATCGCAATCGTCGCGACGATGAAGATGAAAATGCCGTGGAAAACGTCGACATTGATCAGCAACAGATCGGTGTTGAAGATGAACAAAAACGGCAGCGCCGCCGTGCGCAGGGAATAGAAGAAGGCGATCGCGCCGGTCTTGATGGGGTCGCCGCCGGAAACCGCTGCCGCCGCGAAGGAGGCGAGCCCGACCGGCGGAGTCACGTCGGCCATGATGCCGAAGTAGAACACGAAGAGATGCACCGCGATCAACGGCACGATGAGGCCGTTGGCCTCGCCGAGGGTGACGATCACCGGGGCGAGCAGCGCCGAGACGACGATGTAGTTGGCCGTGGTCGGCAGCCCCATGCCGAGGATCAGCGACAGGACCGCGGTGAGCAACAGGATGGCCATTAGATTGCCACCCGACAGCACCTCGACCACTTCCGCCAGCGCCGAGCCGACGCCGGTCTGCGACACGGCGCCGACGATGATGCCGGCGGTCGCCGTCGCGATGCCGATGCCGATCATGT
>DRFF01000069.1 GCA_011050685.1 Aurantimonas coralicida | reverse complement strand
CGGCTAGCGGTAGTCTGTCCTCGGTCATCGGGTGCTCCGGTCAGGTTGAAGTCTCGCAACTCCACCTTAGCCGGCCATTCCGGTGGCCACCTCCGTCACACCTTCTGACGTCCGATTTTCCACCACCAGCGCGGACACTACCGGCGACTGCGTGCCATTCATCTTTGGCCGCGGCGCCTACGCGATCTTCCCCAATCTGTCTCGACGGCCTGTGGCGCTCCCGGCGATCTATCGTCAGATCACGCGTTGAACCGTAGAGAGCGGTTGACCGGCGTTCCGCATCCAGGCCAATCGGGCTTATACCGAGGCTGAGCGGATTGCCGCGAGGCAATGGACGGCGCCCGCCGCAAACTCCTGCGCCCGGTTTCGCTCCTTTTCGTCCGCCAACCGGTCGCCGAAGTCGAGATAGCAGTCCAGAAGCAGCTCGCAGAGCGGCGCCATCCGATCCGCGGTCACCGCGGGGGCCCGCTGCAACAGCAGCGAGTCGCCAAAGGGCGCTTGGGAAAGATTGTCCGCGCGGTCGCCGGCCTCGCGCGCCAGCTTGTTCAACGATTCAGCGCCATCATCGCCGGCGATCGCGGCCGCGTCTAGAAGCTGATCCGACAGCCGCCGTTCGAGAAAGGCCAGCGTCCAGTTCTCTTTCTCTGCGTGAGGCGCTGCCCTTTGCGCGTGGAACGCCTGCCTTCGTTCGCGCCGCAGCGTCGCGACGTGACCGAGCTCTTCCCTGGCCATCTGCTCCGCCGCCTCTCGCAATGCGTCCGAAGGCGCGAGCGCCGCGACATAGGTCCAGAAAACGAAAGCGCGTTCCTCGTTGCGAACCGCCATGGAGAACGCCCGATAGGCGCTCAGCAATTCGGGCGCGATGGTTCCCGCTCCCTCGTCGTCGAAAGTCTCGGTCGGTTCCCAGTGGGTCGTCGAGAAATCCGGCGATGTCGCGCCGATCCTCGCGGACCAGTGCATGACGTTTTCAAGATGCTGACTCTCTTCCGCGACGAGTCGATCGAATACGGCGGCGAGTGACGGCTGGTTTTCCCGGCGCATCCGTTCTGCCAACTCGGAATATCCGGCTATCGCCTCGCGCTCCATCGCATAGGCGAGGGAAAGCAAGTCACCCATGGACTGCACGGCAACAAATGGCTCGAACTTTCGATCCGGCAATTGAGGTCCTCCCAGCATGGCCGCCGGCAGCGTCGCATTTCATGCGAGCAAAGCGTTTGCGCTAGATCAATGATGCCCGCCGGCAAGCGGCTACGGTCCATCCCGATCTGATGTCTCGAGCCGCTCCGATGATTCGGCGTCCCATAACACTCCCCTGCAACTCTCCAATCGCCTGAGGGAACCGGTAGGTCCACATTGAACTGCGCCCATCTCCCCATGTTTCGAAGCTTTGTCGCCAGAGCCGGGTCGGCTGTCCTTTTGGCGACCGCGGCGCTCGCCCTGCTCCTGGCGATCTCGTTTCAGGCATCCGCCGCAGGGCGGCTCGCGGAATTTCTTCCGAAAGCGAAACCCGCCGAAATTTTCGAAGGCGCCGACCGGTTCGGCGAGCTTCAAAGCGATCCGCCGATTGTGCCCGTCTACCGCGGCGATGAAATCGCTGGATATGTCTATCTCAATTCCGATTTCACCAGCGCCATCGGCTATTCGGGCAAGCCGATCCAAATCCTTGTGGGGATCGACGGGCAGGGCGTGATTCGGGGCTTCAAGCTCGTCGAACACAAGGAGCCGATCGTCTTGATCGGCATTCCAGAGGCCAAGGTCATCGCGTCGCTGAATTCGCTGATCGGCAGGGATATGGGCCGCGTGGCGGCCGGGTCCGAACGCCCCCCGCAGGTCGATATCGTCAGCGGCGCAACGGTCACCGTGCTCGTCATGGGTGACAGCGTCGTGCGATCCGCCGTCCGGCTGATCCGCAGCGGCCGCCTCGGCGGAGCTGCCGCCGAGGCCGGGGTCACAGCAGCCGCAGCGGAGGAGAGGACGCTCGACCTCTCCAAATCCGAGATCCGCGACTGGGAGGCTTTGGTTGGCGATGGGTCGGTGAGAAGCCTTCGCCTCACCGTCGGCGAAGTCTCTGAAGCCTTGGCGCAAGCGGGTCAGAGCCAGGCGGCGGACCGGCCCGAGACGAAAGACCCCGCCGATCGCTTCATCGAACTCCATGTCGCGCCGGTCAGTGTGCCGTCGATCGGCCTCAGCCTCCTCGGGCAGCGTGGTTACGAGCGGCTGCAGAAAAAACTGAAGCCGGACCAGCAGGCGATCGTCGTGGCAGGCGACGGAGCCTATTCCTTCAAGGGCTCGGGCTATGTGCGGGGCGGTATCTTCGATCGGATCGAGTTGCTCCAGAACGGGCAGGGCGTCCGGTTCCGCGACCGCAATCATACGCGGCTTGGCGACCTTGCCGCGAAGGGTGCTCCGAAGCTGCGCGAAATCGCGCTGTTCCTCGTCCCTGATGATTTCAACTTCGACGTCACCGAGCCGTGGGAACTCCAGTTGCTCGTCCAGAGAAGCTTCGGCGCGCGGGAGAAGGCGGTGCTGCCCTTCGAACTGGGCTACACCCTGCCGGACCAGTATGTGACGGTTGTAAAGACGCCGGCTCCGGAACCGAAAGCACAAACGGAAATCTCTGACCCCGTTCAGGCGAAGGCTGGCGAAACCACCGGATTGTCGCCGTTTACCGACGACGAACCTCTTTGGATCAGGATGTGGCAGATGAATGCAGTGTCGATCGGCATCGTCGCTGTCGCGCTTCTCGTTCTCACGGCGATCTTCTTCTTCCAGGATTGGCTGGTGAGGCGTCCGGTCCTCTACACCTGGGTGCGGCGGGGCTACCTTGTTTTCACCCTGGTTTGGCTCGGCTGGTATGCCAACGCGCAATTGTCGGTGGTCAACGTCCTGACCTTCGCGAACGCGCTGATGACCGATTTCAACTGGGAATTCTTTCTCTCCGCGCCGCTCGTGTTCATCCTGTGGGCGACGCTGGCGGCCGGGCTACTATTCTGGGGGCGTGGACCCTTCTGCGGCTGGCTGTGTCCGTTCGGCGCGCTTCAGGAACTCACCAACAATCTGGCGCAATGGCTGAAAGTGCCGCAGATCAAAGTTCCCTGGGCTCTGCACGAGCGGCTGTGGCCGATCAAATACATCATCTTCCTGGGACTGTTCGGCCTGTCGCTCTATTCGGTCGCGCTGGCGGAAATGTTTGCCGAAGTGGAGCCGTTCAAGACGGCGATCATCCTGAAGTTCGCTCGCGAATGGCCCTTCGTGATCTTCGCGCTGACGCTTCTGGCGGCCGGGCTGTTCATCGAGCGTTTCTATTGCCGCTATCTCTGCCCGCTCGGCGCGGCGCTCGCCATTCCCGGTCGTATGCGGATGTTCGAATGGCTCAAGCGCTGGCCCGAATGCGGCTCGCCCTGCCAGCGCTGCGCCAACGAATGCCCGGTGCAGTCGATCCATCCCGAGGGCCAGATCAACGTCAATGAATGCATCTACTGCATGCATTGCCAGGAACTCTACCACGACGATCACCGCTGCCCGCACATGATCCAGGTGCGGTTGAAGCGCGAGAAGTTCGCGGCGCTGTCCTCCCCGTCCATGCGAGGGAAAGAGCCCGCCAAACCCGTCATCTCCCACAAGGGAGTGCCCGTCGAACGGCCCGGCAGGGCCGAGACGACGCCGTAGTCAGGCGATCATAGGAGACCGATATGTCGCAAGAAGAAACCAAACATGGATTGAACAGGCGCCAGTTGCTGGGCACCACTGCGGTAGCCGCAGTCGCCGGAGCCAGCGGAGTCGGCGGAGCGCTGACACTCGCCGGGATCGGAGCAACGCCGGCCGCGGCGCAGGATACGTCGGCCGCGGGCAACAGTTACGAGGTGAAGCCGGGCGAACTCGACGAATATTACGTCTTTTTCTCCAGCGGCCAGAGTGGCGAGATTCGCATCGTCGGCGCGCCGTCGATGCGTGAGATGATGCGCATTCCGGTGTTCAATCGCTGCAGCGCCACGGGTTGGGGACAGACCAACGAAAGCCGGAAGGTGCTGACCGATGGGCTGCTGCCCGAGACCAAGGAGTTTCTCAAGGACCGGGGCGACATCTATCTCAACGGCGACCTGCACCATCCGCATCCATCCTTCACGGACGGCACCTATGACGGCCGTTATCTCTACGCCAACGACAAGGCCAACACGCGCGTCTGCCGCATTCGTCTCGACGTCATGAAATGCGACAAGATCATCGAGTTGCCGAACCAGCACACGGTACACGGCCTGCGCGTCCAGAAATATCCGAAGACCGGCTATGTCTTCTGCAATGGCGAAGACCGCGTACCGATCCCGAACGACGGCAAGATACTGGACGACAAGTCGCAGTATCACGCGATCTTCACGGCCGTCGACGGCGAGACGATGCAGGTCGCTTGGCAGGTGAAGGTAGACGGCAATCTCGACAACGTCGATGCCGATTATCAGGGCAAGTATTGCTTCGCCACCTGTTATAACTCGGAAGAGGGCGTCAACCTCGCCGAGATGATGGAGAAGGAACAGGACTGGGCCGTCATCTTCAACATCAAACGCATCGAAGAAGCCGTCGCCAATGGGGATTATGAGGAAATAAACGGGGTACCCGTTGTCGACGGCCGGCACGGCTCCCCCTTCACCCGATACGTTCCGGTTCCCAACAGTCCGCATGGCATGAACACTGCGCCGGATGGCATCCACGTCGTGGCCGCCGGCAAGCTGTCGCCCACGGTGACGGTGTTCGACGTGCGCAAGTTCGACGATCTGTTCGACGACAAGATCGAACCCCGCGACACGGTTGTGGCCGAGCCCGAACTGGGGCTTGGGCCGTTGCACACGGCCTATGACGGTCGCGGCAACGCCTATACGACGCTGTTTATCGACAGCCAGATCTGCAAGTGGAACATCGAAGACGCCAAGCGGGCGTTCCTGGGCGAGGCTGTGGACCCGATCAAGCAGAAGCTCGATGTCCACTATCAGCCGGGCCATAATCACACTTCGATGGGGCAGACCAAGGAAGCCGACGGCAAGTGGCTGATCTCGCTGAACAAGTTCTCCAAGGATCGCTATTTGAACGTGGGCCCGCTCAAGCCCGAGAACGATCAGCTGATCGACATCTCGGGTGATGAGATGGTGCTCGTGCATGACAATCCGACTTTCGCGGAGCCGCACGACGCCACGCTCGTGCATCGCTCCAAGATCGACCCGGTGCATGTGTGGAGTCGCGACGATCCGTTCTTTGCCGACGCGGTAAGCCAGGCGGAAGCCGACGGCGTCGATCTGATGGGGGATTCCAAGGTCGTCCGCGATGGCAACAAGGTCCGGGTCTACATGACCTCGACCGCGCCCGTATTCGGTCTGGAAAGCTTCACGGTCAAGCAGGGTGAGGAAGTCACCGTCTATATTACCAATATCGATGACGTGGAGGATCTCACCCACGGGTTCGCCATCGTCAACTACGGCATCAACATGGAAGTCGCGCCACAGGCGACCGCATCGGTCACCTTCATGGCGAGCAAGCCGGGTGTCTACTGGTACTATTGTTCCTGGTTCTGCCACGCCATGCACATGGAAATGAAGGGCCGCATGTTCGTTGAGCCGCAGAGCGCCTGAGCCGATGGCACGAACAAGTACAGCGACACTGGGGATGGCGGCCGTTCTGGCTGCCATCCTGACACTGCCGGCAACGGCGGCGCGGATCGTCGCGCCCGCAGGGAATGCCGATCTTCAAGTCATACTGGATTCGGCGTTGCCGGGAGACGTGATCGCGCTCGAGAACGGCGAACACAAAGGGCCGGTCACGATCGACCGGGCACTGACGATCGAAGGCGAGACGGGCGCGGTGCTTCGCGGCAATGGCCTCGGCCATGTCATTACGGTCGAAGCGCCCGATGCGGTGGTGCGCGGCCTTGAGATCAGAGGGTCCGGAACCAACCTGGAAACGATGGATGCCGGCGTATTCGTGACCAAGACCGCGCGGGCGGCGCGCATCGAAGACAATACGATCGTCGGCAATCTCTACGGAATCTTTTTGCATGGGGCCGAGGATTCCGTTGCCAAAGGCAATCGCATCATCGGCATTCGCGTTGGCCGCACCAACGAGATGGGGAACGGCGTCTCGGTTTGGAATGCGCCGGGCGCCAAGGTTATCGGCAACGACATCAGCTTCGGCCGCGACGGCATTTTCACCAATGCCAGCAAGCGCAATGTCTTCAGCGGTAATCGCTTTCGCGATGTCCGCTTTGCCGTCCACTACATGTACACCAACGACAGTATTATCAGCGACAATGTTTCGGTCGGTAACGCCATCGGCTACGCGATCATGTACTCCAACAATCTGACTGTGACCGGCAATGTGTCTGACGGCGATCGCGACAGCGGGCTGCTCATCAACTATGCGAATGGTTCGGAATTCGCCGGCAACGTCATTCGCGGTCGTCCGCAATCGATCGAGCGATGGAAGACGGCCGGCAGGCACGACGCGGCAGACGGCGCGTCGGTGCCGAACGACGCCAAGGCGCCGCGAGTCGCGGGTGCCACGCGCATCGGTCCGGAGAAATGCGTCTTCATCTACAACGCCAACAAGAACAGCTTTCGCGACAATTGGTTCGAGGGTTGCGAGATCGGCGTCCACTTCACCGCCGGTTCCGAGGGCAACACGATGACCGGCAACGCCTTCGTGAGAAACCGCAATCAGATCAAATATGTGGGCACCCGCCATCTCGACTGGTCGACCGAGGGGCGCGGCAATTACTGGAGCGACAACCCGGCCTTCGATCTGAACGGCGACGGCATCGGCGACGGCCCCTACCGGCCAAACGGTCTGGTCGACAGGGTGCTGTGGACGGCGCCCCAGGCCAAGGTTCTCGTCAACAGCCCGGCGGTTCAGGTGATCCGCTGGGCGCAGGCCCAGTTCCCGGCTTTGCTGCCCGGCGGCGTGGTGGACAGTCACCCGCTGATGGCGCCGCCCGAAACGATGCGAACGGAGCAATAATGGCTGAAACGGTTCGTGTTGAGCGGGTGGCAAAATCCTATGGCGGGATCGAGGCCGTCAGCGACGTGTCCTTTGCGCTGAACGAAGGCGAGACGGTTGCGCTCGTCGGCCACAATGGTGCCGGCAAGACGACGCTGATCAAGTTGATGCTCGGGCTGATCCGGCCCAGCGCAGGAACGGTGCGCGTGCTCGGCGAGTCACCCGCCGCCGGGGAGTTCGCGGCGCGCAAGCGGCTTGGCTATCTGCCGGAGAGCGTTTCCTTCAACATGGCTCTGACGGGGCGCGAAACTCTCACCTTTTATGCCAGGCTCAAACGCGCGCCGCGTGCCAGCGTCGCCGAACTGCTCGATCACGTGGGGCTGACCGACGCGGCCGACCGGCGCATCGGCGCCTATTCCAAGGGAATGCGCCAACGTCTCGGCCTGGCGCAGGCGTTGCTGGGCGATCCGAAGGTGCTGCTTCTCGACGAGCCGACGACCGGGCTCGACCCGGCGCTGCGGCGCAGCTTCTACCGCATCGTCGACGAATTGCGGTCACGGGGCGCGACGGTTCTGTTGTCCTCCCACGCCCTCACGGAACTCGAGGGCAAGGCGGACCGGATTATCATCGTCAACCGCGGCATCAAGATCGCGGATGGAACGATCGAGGAACTGCGCGGCATCGCCCGGTTGCCGACGCGTATCCGCGTGCGGCTCAAGGATGACGATGCCGGCCGGGCGGAAGACTGGTTAAAACAGGCCGGTGGGTGGCGCAGGATCAACGGTCATGTGCTGGAGATCGACGCCCCGCCGGAAGACAAGATCATGCTACTGCGCAAGGCGGCCGCGAGCGACGCGCCGGTAACCGATCTGGACGTGATTCCGCCGACGCTCGACGAGCTTTATGCCCATTTCCTGGGTGCGCAGGAGGTTGTCGAATGAGGAACGTTCTCATTGTTGCCGGCAAGGAAATTCAGGAGGGCATGCGCAACCGTTGGGTGCTCGCCACGACGCTGCTGCTTGCCGCGCTGGCGCTGACGCTGACCTTTCTCGGCAGCGCGCCTACCGGCAATGTCGGCGCCGGGGCGCTCGACGTGGTGATCGTGAGCCTGTCCAGCCTGACCATCTTTCTGGTGCCGCTGATTGCCCTCCTGATTTCGCACGATGCCGTCGTCGGCGAGATGGAGCGCGGCACGATGCTTCTGCTGCTCAGCTATCCGATCGGCCGCTGGCAGGTGATCCTCGGAAAATTCGTCGGGCATCTGGCGATCCTGGCATTCGCCACGCTGCTCGGCTACGGGGCGGCGGCCGCCGCGCTCGCGGCAACGGGCGCCGCGATCGACGCAGAGAGCTGGTCGGCTTTCCTGTCCATGATCCTGTCCTCGATCATGCTCGGCGCGGTGTTCATCGCCATCGGCTATCTGGTGAGCGCGCTGGTCGGCGAACGCGGCACCGCCGGCGGAATCGCCGTCGGCGTCTGGCTGCTGTTCGTGCTTATCTATGACATGGCGCTGCTCGGCATTCTGGTCGTCGATCAAGGGCGGACGATCACGGCCGACCTTTTGAATATTCTCCTGCTACTCAATCCGACCGATGCCTATCGGTTGCTGAATCTCGGTTCGGGAAGCGCCGGGGCGCTCTCCGGCATGGGGGGCATTGCCGAAAATGTCGCGTTGAGTCCGGCCATGCTGACTGGCGCGCTCGCTTTGTGGGCGCTCGTGCCACTAACGGCGGCGGTGCTGGTGTTTTCGAGAAAAGAATTATGAGGATCGCGGTTCTCGCCGGACTCGTGGCTTTCGTCCTGACCCTCGCCGGCTGCGGCGGCGAGGGTCAGGCAGAGGCGTCGGCGCCCTTCGCGCTGACGGAAAGTGCCATCGGTCGCTATTGCGGGATGAACGTTCTGGAACATCCGGGACCGAAAGGGCAGATCATTCTGGCGAAGGCGCTGGAACCGATCTGGTTCTCCTCGGCGCGCGATACCGTGGCCTTCACCCTTCTCCCCGAGGAATCCAAGAATATCGCGGCGATCTACGTCTCGGATATGGCCGTCGCCGAGACTTGGGACGCGCCCGGAGCGGAGAACTGGATCGACGCCACACAGGCGTTCTTCGTAATCGGCAGTTCAATGAGCGGCGGGATGGGCGCGCCGGAGACGGTACCCTTTTCGACGGAAGTCGCGGCGCGACGCTTCGTCGAGGAGAATGGTGGCGAGATCGTCGGATTCGCCGATATTCCCCCCGATTACGTGCTCGGAAGCACGCCCAACGAGATCGAATCCAACAAGTAATCGTCTTGGCCCTTCGGGCCGCCAAACCGTTAGGACGGTCTCATGGCTGAACACCTCAATCGCCGACGCGTCATCGCCATAATGGGCGCCGCCGCCGGCCTGGGTCTTATCCCGTTCGGACGCGAGAGTATGGCCGAAGCCCACGCCGTCACCTGGCGCGGACAGGCGATGGGGGCGTCGGCGTCGCTCACCCTGCATCATCATGACCGGGCCGAGGCCGAGCGATTGATTGACGGAGCCGTGGCCGAAGTCCGGCGCCTGGAGCGCGTGTTTAGCCTCTATCGGGATGATTCCGCGCTGGTCGAATTGAACCGGACGGGCGCTCTCGTCGCGCCGCCCGCGGATATGGTGACGCTGCTGGAAGCAAGCCGCGCTTTCCGGGATATCAGCGAAGGCGCGTTCGATCCGACCGTTCAGCCCCTGTGGATACTGTATGGCGAACATTTCGCGGCGCCTGCGGCCGACCCGTCCGGTCCGTCCGAGGAGCGGTTGCGGGAGGTGGCGACTCTCGTGGGGCTCGATGGCGTCAGGTTCAGCCGCGACCGGATCGCCTTCGCTCGGCATGGGATGGCGCTCACCTTCAACGGCATCGCGCAAGGGTACATCACCGATAAGGTCGTCGAATTGCTGCGAAGCGGCGGCATCACGAAAAGCCTTGTGGACATGGGCGAAATTCGCGCGCTCGGCACGCGCCCGGACGGTTCCCCCTGGCGCGTCGGTGTCGCGGCCTTGCAGAATGCGAGGGAACCGGAGGCCGTCCTCGAGATCGTCGACAAGGCGGTGGCGACCTCGAGCGGGGGAGGTTTTCAGTTCGATGGGGCAGGGCGGTTCAACCATCTGCTTGACCCGCACGACGGCCGACCGGCCCGGCTCTATCGGAGCGTGACGGTGGTTGCGCCGAAGGCCACAGAAGCCGATGCCCTCTCGACCGCCTTCAGCCTGATGGAGCGGACGTCGATCGAACGCGTTCTAAAGACCCGTCCCGAGTTGGAGGTCCATTTGACCGCGCGTTCAGGCGATCGTCTGCGTCTTGGTGGAAGCGCATGAACGGTTCGTGAGGAGCGCGGCTTCATTGGTAGCTGGGCCGGGGTGAGATCGGTCTCAGCGGCATCGCGGTCTTTCATCCGGCTCGATGGGGCCACTCCGCGCCCGAATGCGGTGCGCTCCGAGGTTGGTTCGCCCGCGGCAAAACCGCCGATTCGACGAAAGCTTGCTCGATCATCCACCGCCTTGGCCGGCTTCGCGTCCGAAAGATCGTGCCAGATCGTCAGCAGTACGAACTCCTGAACGGCGAGGTCTTCTACTCGCTGGCCGGGGCAAAGGTCATGATCGAAGCTTGGCGCTGCCACTGCAAGACTGCACGCCCGCACGCCCGCACTTATCCTTAGGGTGCCGCCCGCCGGAGCCGCTGGTCGACGGCCGAGAAGCTCCGCATCCTCGAAGAGGCGATGCAGCGGGGCGGCTTATAACCAAATTTGTGCCCAGGAGGTCCTTCAGGCGGATGAGAGGGGCAGGCGGATGAGGGGGGCGATTTCACGATCACGCAGCCGGTCAAGACATGAGATGGCCGGACCGGACGCTGGTCCGCGCCCGCGGGCATGTGCCCGATTCCGATTCTACCCAGCCGATGTGGATCGAGATCCGCATGCGACATCGTCGCCGGCAGAGGTTCCCCGCGTAAATGGGTCGCGTCCCAGGCATTAATCAGACTTGCTTGCCATCTTCGGGCACTCCTCTTAGGCTCCGCCCCAACTGCTGCCGGGCAACGCTGTCGATTGACGGTGTCGCCCATTTCTACCGCAACCCTTGGGGCCGTCGAACAGGGCGGGCACTCCAAGACAGAAGGATGAATGCGATTATGCTGGCCGAACTGAGGAACCTCACCATCGCGGGTGCGGTGACGTTGTCCGCACTGACGGGATTGGCATCGTCCACCCAGGCTCAGGAATATCCCGAGCGCGCGGTCGAGTTCATCGTTCCCTGGGGACCTGGGGGCGGCAGCGACACGCTGATGCGTATTATTGCCAACAATGCCGAGCCATTTCTCGGTCAGCCGCTGGCGGTGATCAACATGCCGGGGGTCGGGGGCACCGTCGGCCTGACCGAGGCCAGCAAGCGCGAGGCCAACGGCTACACGATCAGCCAGGTACATGAAGGCCTGCCGGTCGCCAACAAGACCGGCCTGACGGATATCAACTGGGATACGTTCGACCCGATCGCGCTGATGACGTCGTCGCCGCAATATCTGGTCGTGCGGGCCGACAGCCCCTGGAAGACGTTCGAGGAGTTCGTGGCCCACGCGAAGGAGAACCCCGGCGAGATCAAGACCGGCGTCACGCTCGGCGGCGTCCCGCATCTGCACGCGGCGATGATCGAGGACGCGGCGGGTATCGAGCTGTCCTATGTCGGCTACGAGGGAACCGGCGAGCGTATCCGGGCTCTCGTCGGCGGCAATCTCGACGCGGCCATCGGCGATGTTTCTTCATCACTGGAATTCGTCAAGAACGGCGATCTGCGTTTCCTGGCGACCGGCGCGGCCGAGCGCCTGGAGGCCACGCCCGACGTTCCGACGCTGAAGGAACTGGGCCATGATCTCGAACTGACGATCACGCGCGGGATCGTGATGCCCAAAGGGGCGCCGGAAGAGACGCGCAAGACGCTCGAATCGGCGCTGGAGAAACTGTCCGAGGATGCGGCGTTCGTCGAACAGATCAACAATGCCGGGGCCGAGGTCGATTTCCGCGGCCAGGAAGAATACCGCACCTATCTGGAAAAACTCGACGCGACGATCGACCGCCTGGTGGGCCGTCTCGCGGGATGATCGCTCCGGACAAGAAAATCTCTGACGGGGGTGCCATGCTTGCGGCATCCCCGCAGGTTTCCGACGAGGAGGTCGCTGGCGAAGTCGCCAAACTCGTTTCCTACGTCGTCTTCCTGATCGTGGCCACCGGCCTGTATGTCGCCGCTATCGGCCTGCCGGTATCACGATGGGAGCCGCTTGGGGCGGGCGCGTTCCCGAAGCTGGTGATGGGGCTGCTCGCCGCCTTGTGTCTGGTCGCGATCGTCCTGTCGGCCAGACGTTTGTCGCGTTGGGGCGTACCGAAAGGCTGGGCTGTCCGCATCCGCGCCTTCGCTTTTGCGCACCGCCTGGTCATCCTGGTTTTTCTCGCTTTCGGCCTCTACCTCGCCGGACTGAGGACGCTCGGCTTCTCGATCGCGACCTTCCTTTTCCTGCTCGTCGCGCAATTGATCGCGGCGCCGCGCGACCGACGGACGATCGTGACCGCGCTTTTGGTTGCCGTCGTCTTTTCCTTTGGCCTGAACTGGCTGTTTGCCGAAGGCTTTACCGTTTTTCTGCCCCGCGGCCTGTTGGGCTGAGCGGGAGGGACTCCGTAGATGGACGATTTTCTGCTCGGGCTCGTCCAGGTGTTGGCGCCCGACACGCTTCTTTACATGGCGCTTGGCTCGCTGGCGGGCATCATCGCGGCAGCGATACCCGGCTTCACCGTCACCATGGCGATCGTGCTGACGCTGCCGCTGACCTTCACCATGCCACCGCTGCAGGGAATCTCGGTGATGCTGTCGGTTTATGTCGGCGGTTACACCGGCGGGCTCATCTCGGCGGCGCTGCTCGGCATTCCCGGCACGCCCTCGTCGGTCGCCACGACCTTCGACGCCTTTCCAATGGCGCGCAATGGAGAGCCGGGCCGCGCCCTCTCGCTCGGCGTGTGGGCCTCGTTCTTCGGGACGATCATCTCCACCCTCGTGCTGATCGTCGCCGCGCCGCCGCTGGCGATCGTTGCCGTTCGATTGGGGCCTTGGGAATATTTTTCGCTGATCGTCTTCGCTCTGACGATCGTCGCCAGTCTGGTCGGCGCGTCGTTGCTGCGCGGATTGATTGCCGGCGTCATCGGCCTCGCGATCGCGGTGATCGGGCCAGACCCGATGATGGGGCGACCGCGCTTCACCTTCGACATCGAGATGCTGGCGCCCGGGCTGCCGTTCCTCGTCGTGCTGATCGGGATTTTCGCGATCAGCCAGTTGATGAGCGAGCTTGAGAATCCCGCGGCGGTCAAGAAGAACGCCGCGTTGATATCGGGCCGGATCGATTTCCACACATGGAGCGTCATGAAGGAGGTGCTCAGCCGCCCGGGGAACCTCCTGAGGTCCTCGCTGCTCGGCGTTTTCGTCGGCGCCGTGCCGGGAGCCGGCGGTTCGATCGCCAATCTTTTGACCTACGATCAGGCCAAGCGGGCCTCCAAAACCCCGGAGAAATTTGGCACCGGTATAGCCGACGGGGTCGTCGCTTCGGAAGCCGGCAACTCCGCCACCGCCGGCGGCGGCCTCATTCCGATGATCGCGCTCGGCATTCCCGGATCGGCGGTCGACGCGATCCTGATGGCCTCGCTGATGGTGCATGGGGTCAGCGTCGGCCCGCGTCTGATCATGGAACATGGCGACCTCGTCTACGGCATGTTCATCGCCATGGTGGTGGCGAGCCTGATGATGCTGATCATCTGCATCACCACGATGCGCTTCTTCCTGCGTGTCACGGAAATTCCGAAGTTCGTGATCGTGCCCGTCGTCACGGTCTGCTGCGTGGTCGGCGCGTTCGCGCTCAACAATCGCATCACCGACGTCTACCTGCTCGGCTTTGTCGGATTGCTGGGCTATGTCCTGAAGAAGCTGGACTACCCCTTGGCCCCGCTGGTGCTTGGCGTAATTCTCGGCCCGATAGCGGAAACCAATTTGCGCCGCGCCCTGATGAGCGATGCCGATTGGACGACCTTCTTCACCCGCCCGATCTCGGCCTTTCTTTTGGTCGCTGCGGTTCTTTCGATCGTCTGGAGCGCTCGCGCTTACATGAAGGGTCGCAAGAGCATGCTGGCGCCGAGTTCATCCTGACGTCCGGCATATAACCCGCGAGGAAACCTGACCCATGCAATATCGCCATGATCCGCTTTATGCGTCTCGCCGCTCGCCCGTCTTCGCCCGCAATGTCGTCTCAACCTCGCAGCCTCTGGCCTCGCAAGCGGGTCTCTCGATGCTCGCCAAGGGCGGCAACGCCGTTGACGCGGCAATCGCGGCGGCGGCCGTGCTCGTCGTGGTCGAGCCGACCGGCAACGGACTTGGCAGCGACGCCTTCGCGATCCTGTGGGACGGCAAGGAACTGCATGGCCTTAATGCCTCCGGCCGCAGCCCCGCAGCGTGGACGCCCGACCGCTTTGCCGGAAACGATGCGATGCCGTTGCGCGGCTGGGAAAGCGTTACCGTTCCCGGTGCCGTCGCCGCCTGGCGCGACCTGTCGGCGCGGTTCGGCAAACTGCCGTTCGAGGCCCTGATCGAGCCGGCGATCGGTTATGCCGAGAACGGCTTTCTGGTTTCGCCGATCATCGCCGAGCTCTGGGCGATGGGCGGTGAAATTCTCCACAAGCAGCCGGGCTTCGCCGAACATTTCATGCCAGGTGGACACACGCCTGCCGCCGGCACGCTGTTTCGCAGCGACGATCTCGCGCGTTCCCTGCGGCTGATCGCCGAGACAAAGGGCGAGGCGTTCTATCGCGGCGAACTCGCGGCCCGCATCGCGGCATTCGCCAGGGAGCACGGCGGCGCCATGACCGAGGACGACCTTGCCACCCACGCAAGCGATTGGTGCGGAACGATCCATCAGCGCTTCGGCGAGGTCGATCTGCACGAAATTCCGCCGAATGGTCAGGGCATCGCCGCCTTGATGGCGCTCGGCATTCTCCAGCACCTTGGCATCGAGCGTTTCGAACCCGACAGCGTCGAGGCGCTGCACCTTCAGATCGAGGCGATGAAGCTCGCCTTCCGCGACATGTGGACGTTCGTCGCCGATCGCGAGCACATGCGCGAGATCGAGGAAACCCATCTTTTGGACCAGAGCTATCTGGCGGATCGGGCAAAGCTGGTCGACCCGGATCGGGCACAGGATTTCAAGGCCGGCGCGCCGAAGCACGGCGGCACCATCTGTCTGTCGGCGTGCGACGAGAACGGCATGATGGTCTCGTTCATCCAGTCGAATTATTCCGGCTTCGGCTCTGGCGTGGTCGTGCCGGGAACCGGGATCAGCCTGCAAAATCGCGGGCATGGGTTCTCCTTGGCGAAGGGACATCCGAACGAGGTCGCCGGCGGCAAGCGGCCGTTCCATACGATCATTCCGGGCTTCGTGATGAAGGACGGTCAGCCGTTGATGAGCTTCGGCGTGATGGGGGGACCGATCCAGGCGCAAGGGCATGTGCAGATGGTGTTGCGCACCCAGCTTTGGGGGCAGGACCCGCAGACGGCGGTCGACGCGCCGCGCTGGCGGGCAATGGAGGGTCTCGAAGTGGCGGTCGAAGCAGCCGCCGGGGACGACGTGCTTTCGGCGCTCGAGGCGAAAGGGCATCGCGTGGTCCGCGAAACCGGCGATGCCGTCGCCTTCGGCTTTGGCGGCGCGCAGCTCGTCCATCGCGTCGCGGGTGGATACGTGGCGGGCTCCGATCCCCGCAAGGACGGTCAAGCGGTCGGCTTCTAGAGGTCTAGCCTCAAGACGTCGTTCCCGCTGGCATCGCCGGAAATCTATCCTTGGCGCATCGCGTTGCGGCAAGATCCTTCCGACGCACCGCTGGATTATCGAACGGCCGGTGACGTTTCGGCTTTCACCCGGCGCGGCCGTGCCGCCGCCAACATCGGCCCGTAGACGACGGCGAAGCCGAGCAAGGCGATACTCCAGCCGGCGCCCGCGAGACTGAGAAGCGGCAGTGCGAATTCCGGCGCAAGCGCCGCGGCGATGCGCGCCAGCGCGGCGATGAGCATGGCGGCGTAGAGGGCGACCGTCGCAGGCGAGGCCTTGAGCGCCCGGCCGGTGTGGCCAAGGCTCGCGCGGGTCATCACCGCGAGCGTCATCGTGCCGATCGCGCCGATCGTCCAACTGTGGATGACGGCGCTTGCCGGCACCACGTCCGGCCAGGCGACGCTGGCGCCGAGCAAGAGGAATCCCGCCGGAACAAAAGTGTAGGCGATGTGCATAATGGCGAGGATCGGCTCGCGCCAGGTCGGCCAGCCGCGCCATCGAACGAGACGGATGACGAGCAGCGTAGCGGCCAGCAGCGCCAGCCCGGCGGTGACGATCGCCTCGGGAGCGACGACCCAGGCGAGCAGCGCCACCACGGTCGCGCCGATGGCGAGGGCGTCTAGCTTCCCGAAAGACGAAGGAAGCGGCTTGGCGCGCTTGACCAGCCAGTTGCGGGTGAAGCTCGGGGTCACTCTGCCGCCGACCAGCGTGATCAGCGCGATCAGCGCGGCGATCGAGAGACGCAGCGCGAGATCGGTCGGATCGCCACGCAGAATCGCGACATGGAAGAGGATATTCCCCGCGAGTAGCGCCGCCACCAGCACCAGCACGCGCAGGTTCCGCCAATTGCTGCCGGCGATGATCTCGCGGGCGGCGAAGCCGATCACCGCGACCAGAAACAGGACATCGATCACGGCGGCGGCCGCGAGGCCGATCCAATCGGCGCCGAGCATGGCGAGGCGGCCGAGCACCCAGATCACGATCAGAAACAGGAGCGGCCCACCCTTGACCGGAAAGCGCCCGGTCCAGTTGGGGATGGCGGTGAAGAGGAAGCCGCAGATCACGGCCGCGGCATAGCCGAAGATCAGCTCGTGCGCGTGCCAGGCAAGGTCGCCATAGGCATTTGAAATGTGAATCGAGCCGCGATAGGCGAGGAGCCACAACGGCACCGCCGCCCCGCCCCATAGGGCCGCCAGCAGAAAGAACGGGCGGAAACCGTAACTGAGAAGCGGCGGCATCGACATCGGGCGACCTCGGTCAGGGGTTCAGGAAGACGAGCGGGTCGACGCCGAAGAGCCAGAAATGGCCGCCGGCGAGAAACGCAACATAGAGCGCCAGTCCGCCGAGAATTCCGGCGAGCGTCGACATGTCGGGAGATAGACGGGCCCGGCCGTTCAGAATGGCGGCGAAGGGGATGATCGATGTGCGCGCAGCCAAGGTGCTCCATCGATCGGGTCCGAGCCGGGATTTCGCCCGCTTGTCGGCGAGGCCGAACCCGGCCACAGCGTAGAGCGCCAGCCCGCCGAACAACGCGACCGAGACCATGTCGCCGTTCACTGTAACATGCGACAGCGCCCAGAGCAGGAAACCCCAAAGCACCGGATGACGGGTCACGGCGACGATGCCCGGCCGGGCCGGGTCGAACACGCCGCCTCGCCATGACACCGACAGCGGATTGGGCTGGAGCAGCCCGGCGACGACAAGGGTGAAGGCGAACGGCATGGCGATCAGCGGAACCAGCACCAATTCAGGCGTTAGCGGCCACAGAAACAGCGTCGGCGCCGAGCGTGCGGCGGCAATCAGCCAGACCAGCAGGAGAAGGGAAGCGAGGGAGTAGAGGACGAGATAGGCCCGGCGCCCGAGCGCGCGGACGGCGAAGCCGCGCAGATGCGGCGCCGCTGGCACGAGATGGGCGGTCATGAACAGGACATAGGCGAGGGCGAACTGAACCACGGCGGCCGCTTTTACAGGAAGATATACATCGCCACGGCCAGGCTGGCGGCGCCCCAGACACACATATTGACGAAGGACCGGAACAGGCCACCGTCCTCCTCGATGCTGATGCCGCATTTGCGGAGCATGAGATTGCCGGGAAAGAGAAATACGTCCAGCAGGATGTGCAGAAATCTCATCGCTTCGTCCTCATTTCCGCGACGCGGGTGCCATCCACGGGGCCGATGACAAGTCGCTCCTAGCGGGGGGTCGCCTTTCCCGAGGGGGGGGGCGTTGGTCCGGCTGCTGACGCCGTGGTCGATTTCAAAAGATGCTCTGACAATCCATCTTTTCAAAGGATATTGCGCCGCCGCGATTAAAGCAATACCGTACATGCATCTTTTGGAGAATTCCCGTGCGCCTGACCATGTATACGGACTACGCCTTGCGGCTCTTGATGTATCTGGCGGTGAAGCCGGATGCGCTGGCGACCATCCAGGAGGTCGCCGAGGCCTATGGGATCTCGCGCAACCACCTGATGAAGATTGCCCAGGAACTTGGACGGGGCGGTTTCGTCGAAACCGTCAGGGGGCGGGGAGGCGGCCTCCGGCTCAGGACCGATCCCGCCAGCATCGTCATCGGCGATGTGGTCCGGGCGACGGAGGATGATTTCCGTCTCGTCGAGTGCTTCGATCCGACCCGCAATCGCTGCGTCATCACCGGCCCCTGCCGGTTGCGGGGCGCTTTGGCAGAGGCGCTCGACGCCTATCTCGCGGTTCTCGACCGCTTCACGCTCGCCGATCTCGTCGTCGCTCGCACGCCGCTCCAGGATATCCTCGGGCTTCCGGCCGGCCCGGGCGGTCCGGGCAAGGCCGCGCCCGCAACCGCTGTCCCGGGGTAGCGGGCGCCGTGCTCATCCCAAAACTCCTGTTATCGGATGGCCATCAGTCCATCCCGACACTCATGACGACAGCCATAATGGTCGTAGCAATGTCTCATCGTTGTCCGCGCCGGCCAGCCACTCGTCCATAGCCCGGATAAGAGCGGCCAGACCCACTTCCTCGACACAGTCGGCGGCAACTTGCGGCGCCACCCAGGATCGCAATCGCTGCTGTCGCTCCGGCCAATCTGCCAGCTCATCCCTGACATGCAAGGGGTAGACCGTGACCTGGCAGACCACGCATCTTCCGCACTTCAGCCGCTTCAGATATTCGAAGGATCCGATCGCCCTCTGTTCGATGTCACCCTCGACGCCCGCCTCCTCGAAAGCTTCCTGTGCCGCAGCCTCGGCCGCCGAAAACCACTGCATGGGCCAGCCTTTGGGGATGACCCATCGTCCAGTGTCCCGGGATGTTATCAAAAGCACCTGAAGATCCCCATCCGGCGTAAAGCGGTACGGGATCGCTCCGTATTGTTTCTGAGGTGTCTGATCCAGACTGCGGCGATCATTCGCGGGACTGCGGACGTGGCGGTTCATCTGTCGATACTCCCGCCGTTACCGCGCGTACAGGACGCGTCGATTCCCCATAATGTTGGCTTCCAGCCGCCTATAAGGGTTGGGGCGTTGCCAGCACGAAGCTGGTTGATCTGGTTGAACGCCGAGGAAACGGCGGCGACTGGGCCGTGACTTTCGCGTCGAACGACGGGACGAGTCATTGCCGCCGTCCGCAAACAAAATGCGATGCCACCCCGGCGGATGACGTCCGCCGATAAACAAGTGAACTGCAGCATTACTGGCTCCCGCCGTCAGGGCCGCCGGCGGAAAACGCACGACGTCCGGAACGAGACAGACATGGACGAGTGTGATGGTGGAAAATGCCTAGCTTACCCGGACGCGAAGCTAGGGCTTCGGGCGCGTCCAGGTTACGATCCCGCTTTGAGGCGCTTTGGCTCTCGCGGAGTGCAAGGCAAATAAGTAATCATGCGTCGAGAGATTGGCCAAATATTTCTGGAAGTCAAGCACGAGCATGAGGCCGACCGGTAGCTACCTTGACAGCTTCGATTAAAAGACCCAGATGTGTTGCATGACGAATCTGACCGACCACCGCGAACTGATCAAGGACTGGGATCTCCTGGTCGCAGGATCCTAGACCCAGCTCGGTCGTACATCGACCAGAGACTGGGGTGAGACGGTCATATCAAAATCCATCGTAAGCTTGAGCCGCTGTCGGGCATAGCTCGGCAGACGTGCAGGGTGGATTTACTTTCCGATATTTCAGGGTTGGTTGCGTCGGGGGAAGACCGCGGCGTTCGTAATCCGTGGGTTAAGCGAGAGCATCGTCATGCGTCGTCCCTTCAAAAATCAACGTTTACCGAAGATAACGGTCAGCCAGAGTGACCATGAGCGCCTGAGCAAGCTTGCGTCTGCGATGCTGGAGCGCATCCCGGATGTGGCCGAGGAACTGCTGTCGGAGCTCGACCGGGCCAGGGTCGTCTCCGATCGATCTATGCGCCCCAACACCGCGCGGATGGGCTCGACACTTGAATATCGGTCCGACGACGGCCAGCAGCGGCAGGTGACGCTCGTCTTTCCGGTCGAGGCAGATATTGCCCAGGGCAAGGTTTCGATCTTGACCCCGATCGGCGCCGCCTTGATCGGGTTGACCGAAGGTCAGTCCATCACGTGGTCGGCTCGCGATGGCCGTCGTCATCAGCTGACGGTCCTGTCGGTCAAGCAGCCCGACAGGACTGCCGATCCAATCGCGAGGCCGACCACCCCGCGCCGGCTCTCACGTGATCGCGAATTGGCAGCGGAGGGCGACGAGGTCGGATGATTCGACACCTCGTGATTCACAGGGCGGGTCTCCTGCTCGCTGGGTCCTGAGTTCGGCTGGACGCGGTCACACGCCAAGCCGAGCGGGTTTTGAATCCTTTGGCGTTTCGATCGGAGCGGTAATCCGCTTCACTGGAGCAATTCATGTCCATCAATCACGCATGTCTGTTGACCGGTCGCGACTACACCATTCTTCAAGCGAAATTATCACGTGCGCTGGCGGACGGAGACAGCATGGTGCCGGCGCTGCGGCACAAATTGCGGAATTCCGTCGTGGTCTTTGGCAAGGACATCTCCCCGGATGTCGTGACGCTCAACAGCCGGGTCGTCTATCGCCGGGGAGCGGGAACAATGGAGACACGGGTTGTTGTCGATGACGGGGAATGGGAAGTCGTCGGCATGACACTCCCGATCACCACGCCATTGGGCTTGGTTCTATTGGGAATGTCGGTCGGAGACAGGTGCGTCTACATCGGCTCCAATGGCTTTGAGGTGACCGTATCGGTCGAGAGGGTCGCCTACCAGCCGGAGGCAGCACGCCACGTCGGGTCGATCGCCAGTCCGGCGCATATCTGCCCTGACCACCGGGATCTCCTCCCTGACTCCGGCACGATCATTCCCTTCGAACGCGCTAAGAGCAAAGTAAAGGGACAGCAGCCGGGCACGGATGATCCAGATCCTTCCGCTGCTTGACGGCTTTCGCCGATGATGCCCAAATTGACCGCGCAGAACCCGCGGCAGTGGACCCTCATGGCTTCGGTCCTCAGTCGCGAAGCTTGCGATGTTCTAGCGACGACCACTGTCCAATCCGGTGCCTGGCAAAGCGCCGTCCGATACGATCATTCGGTGCGCTTTTCCAGATACGCCTTCAGTGCGGCGGCGTTGTTGTGGGCCGTGTCCCTCGCAGCGTAGACGAGCGTCACGCGGCCCTTGGCGAGGCGATCACGCAACGCCTGCACGGCCTCGGGGTTGGCGTCGAGTTCCTTGGCGTAGCGCCGTCTGAATTCGTCCCATCTGGCGGCGTCGTGGCCGAACCAATCGCGCAAGGCCTCGCTTGGCGCGATGTCTTTTGCCCAGTCATTGAGCTTCAAGGCATCCTTGGAGACCCCGCGCGGCCACAGGCGATCGACCAGGACACGCTGGCCGTCCGACCGGCCCGGCGTGTCATAGGCCCGCCGCAGCCAGAGGCTGGTCATCCACGCGTCTCGGGCCGGCTGATCCGGCCTTTTCCGGTGACGATCACATCCATGGGGATGTCGTAGGGCTGCGGATAGATCGTTGCGATCCGCATCGTCGGCAGGCCGACGCCGATCACCAGCGGTTTTCGCGGCTGCGCTGCCAGCGTGCGGTCGTAAAAACCGCCGCCGTAGCCGAGCCGGTAGCACTGGGCGTCGAAGCCGACCACCGGCGACAGCACCACGTCGGGCGTCAGTTCCTCACCGTCGGCGGGGATCGGGATGTTCCAGACGCCGCGCGCCATCTGTCCCTCCGGGGTCCATCGCCGGAAGATCAGCGGCTGGCCCTTGGCCACCACTACCGGCAAGCCGATTTGGGCGCCGCGTTCATGCATGGAACGCATCCAGGGCAACAGGTTGAGTTCGCCCCGGATCGGCCAATAGAGGCTGACGACGAGCCCGGGCCGCACATCGACCAGCCCGTCGAGCTCGGCGGCGACCTCATCGGCGACGCGGCTGCGCTCGTCGACGGCCGTCGCCAGGCGCATCGCGATCAGCCGCTCGCGCTCGGCCTTGCGCCAGCGCGCGAGGTCGGCCGCGGCCGCCGCATCGCCCGCGACAAAGCCCTCCGGGGTTTCCCGCAGCTCATGGGCAAAACAGGGCGGTGAGGCGAATTCCCCCGGCTGATCGTTCTCCTCGGTCATCTCAGTCCTCCCTCGTGGATCAGCTTCTTTCGGCAGCAGTGCCGGATGCCGTGACGCGTGCGTTCCTCATCGGATGGCATCATAGGCGTGCCAGGTGGCGTGTCCGAGGAGCGGAAACACGACGATCAGCCCAAGCAAACCGGTCAAGGCGGATGCCAGGAACAGGGCGACGACGATCGCGCCCCAGGCGAGCATGACCGGCAGGTTGTTCCAGACCAGCGCCATGCTGGTTCCCATTGCGGTAAAGGCGTCGCTCTTCTCGTCCAGCAGCATCGGGACCGAGAATGCGCTGATCGCGAAGGAGAAGGCGGCGAAGAGACCGCCGACGATGACGCCGGTGATCAGCATCGCCCATCCGGTCCAGCTGGTGAACAACACGGCGGCAATGTTCTCGAATCCGGGGAAGGGGCGATAGCCGAAGAACAGTGCGTAGATGATGACAGCGGCGCGCATCCACACCAGCATCAACAGGCACAGAAGCACGCCGACGAAGAGAATTTGCCCGCCGGATCTCGCCTTGACGAACAGCATTTGCCGCATCGTCACGGCCTCGTGCCTCGCAGCGAACCGGCTTTTCTCGTAGAGGCCCACCGCCAGTAGCGGGCCGACGATCATGAAGCCGGCGAGCGCTGGAAACAGCACGACATCCCATCCGAGGAGAAACATCCCCCAGACGATCACAAGGGACACGGCAAGGACAGCGACGCCGTAGGCGAGACTCAGCCCCGGCTGCACGGTGAGATCGCGCCAGCCCGCACGCAGCCAGTCGAGAGCGGCCGACGCGGGGAGGCCACGCCGCCATTTCGCGCTTTTCGTTTCGGCTATGCCGCTGGTCGTTCTTGCTGCGTTCATCGTCGTCATGTCCCGTTCGTCTCGTCGGTCAACATCCTGTTCAGCAGGCGGAATTCGCGGCGCGGTAGCGTCCCGAATCCGAACCGTTCTCCTTTAGATGCGCGACGCATTCCGGCTGCGATTCAAATGCCACATAGACAAGATGCGCATTGGCTCCCGCGAGCAGCAAGACGCCCGCAGAAACGACCAGCCCGATCAGCCATTTCGCTTTGCGAGCGCGCGTCATCATCGGCTTTCCTTTCGCCTCAAGGTGCCTCGCCGCCGAGGGAGTGGACATACAGCGCGAGGATCTTGATGTCAGCGGGGCTCAAACGATTCTCCCAAGTCGGCATGTGGCCCTGCCGTCCGCCGTGGATCGTGGTGATGATCGTTTGGAGATTGCCGCCATAAAGCCAGGTCCGGTCAGTCAAATTGGGCGCTCCGAGATCTCGCGAGCCCGTGGCGTCGTCGCCATGGCAGGCGGCGCAATTGGCCAGGAAGATCTCGCGTCCGGCGGCGATCTTTTCGGTGTCCCTGGATGTCGACGCGGCGGAATCGCTCAGCGACAGAACATAGGCCGCGACATTGTTGATCTGCGAGCGATCCAGCATCTGATCGCGTCCGAACGCCGGCATCTGGGCAATCCGACCTTCGTCATGCGGCGAGTTGATGCCAACGCGCATGGTTTCGGCGATCGTCTCCGGCTCGCCGCCCCAGAGCCAGTCCCCATCGGTGAGGTCGGGATAGTTGGCGGCGCCCGTGGCGTCGACGCCGTGACAGGCGGCGCAATTGTCGCCGTATAGCCGGGAACCGGTCTCCGCGACGATCCGCATCAGCGTCGGATCGGCCTGGATATCCTCATAGCTCGACGATTCGATCCGGGTCATCCACGCCGCCCGTTCGGCCGTGGCCTCCCGCAACTGCTCGGTGACGATCTCACGCTGGTCGATCCCGAGAAGACCTTTGGTGTAGGTCGAGCCCAATGGCCATGCCGGCATCAAGAACCACCACAGCACCGCGAAAGTGGCGGTGGCGGCAAGAAAGAACAGGACCACCCGCGGCACTGGCGTGTTGAGTTCCTTGATGCCGTTCCACTCGTGCCCAGTAGTCTCGCGCCCGGTTACCGGATCGTATTCGCCTACGTCCATGGCGTATCGTCCTTATCGAGGATGTCCTTCTTGGCCTTGTCGAACCGCTTCTTGTTGGACGGCCAGAAGACGTAGACCAGGACGCCGATCGACAGTGCGATCAGGTAGAACAGGCCCCAGCTCTTGGAGAAGGCGACGACGGTGTCGTGATCGAAATCCATGCTCCCTACTCGCTCGCGGCCGCTGTTTGCTCGTGGGCGGCATTGGTGAGCCGGCCGAGAATCTGAAGATAGGCGACGAGCGCGTCCATCTCGGTGACTTCCGTCGCGACCCCGTCGAAGGTGCTGATCGTCGTCGCCGCGCCGTAGCGTTCGGTCACGCCGGCAGCGTAGCGCCCGTCCGGCGTCGCCTGACCAACGGCGTCCAATGCGGCGTTCTTCACCATCTCGTCGGTGTAAGGGACGCCGACCCGCTGCTGCGCCTTCAGGTGCAGGGGCAGGTCATCCAGTTCCAGCCCCGTGCGCATCAACCATCGATAGGCCGGCATGTTGGACTGCGGCACGACGTCGCGCGGGTTGGTGAGATGCGCGACGTGCCAGAAGTCCGAATATTTGCCACCGATCCGCGCCAGATCCGGACCGGTCCGCTTCGAGCCCCAGAGCATCGGGTGGTCGTATTGCGACTCGACGGCCAGGGAATAGGGGCCGTAGCGCTCCACGTCGTCGCGCAGTGTGCGGATCATCTGCGAGTGGCACGCATAGCAGCCCTCGCGGATGTAGATGTTGCGGCCGGCCAGCTCCAACGGCGTATAGAGCCGCATGTCGGGCGCCTCCTCCACGGTCTCGTCGATTGTGAAGAGCGGGGCGATCTCGATGAAGCCGCCGATGCTGGCGACGACGATGATGGCGACGACGAAACCGATGGCGGTCCGCTCGAGCTTGCGGTGGAAGAACTCAGCCATGTCCGATCACTCCGCCGGTTGGAAGGTGCCGGTGGCGGCGGTGCGGGTGGCAGGCGTATCCTTGGCTTCGTCCGCGACCGCCAGCGGCGCGTGGCGGATCGTCATCCAGATATTGTAGGAGCCGACGATCGCGCCGATCAGGAACAGCAGGCCCCCGAAGGTCCGCGCTATGTAATAGGGGTACATGGCAAGAAGGGAGTCGAGGAACGAATAGGCGAGCGTGCCTTCCTCGGTATAAGTGCGCCACATCAGGCCCTGGATGATGCCCGAGTTCCACATCGCAAAGACGTAGACGATGGTGCCGGTGAGGGCGAGCCAGAAGTGCCACTCCACCAGCGCCGCCGAATACATGCGTTCGCGCTTCCACAGCCACGGAACGACGCTGTAGATCGAGCCGAAGGTGATCATCGCCACCCAGCCGAGCGCTCCGGCATGGACGTGGCCGATGGTCCAGTCGGTGTAGTGGGACAGCGAATTGACCGGGCGGATCGCCATGAACGAGCCCTCGAACGTCGACAGTCCATAGAACACGGCCGCGACCATCATGAAGCGCAAGGTGGCGTCGTCACGCACCTTGTGCCACGCCCCGTTCAAGGTCAGCAGCGCGTTCCCGGCCGAGGCCCAGGACGGCACCAGCAGCATGATCGAGAAGGTCATCCCCAGCGTCTGAACCCAATGGGGTAGGGCCGTGTAATGCAAATGGTGCGAGCCCGCCCACATATACATGAAGGTGATGCCCCAGAAGCTGATGATCGAGAGCCGGTAGGAAAAGATCGGCCGGCCGGCCCGCTTCGGCAGATAATAATACATCATGCCAAGGAAGCCGGCGGTCAGGAAGAAGGCGACGGCGTTGTGGCCGTACCACCATTGCGTCATCGCGTCCTGGACGCCGGAAAAGGCCGAATAGCTCTTGGCATGGGCCAGCGACAGCGGGATCGCCAGGTTGTTGACGATGTGCAGGATCGCGACGACGACGATGAACGCCAGGAAGTACCAGTTGGCCACGTAGATGTGCGGCTCTTTGCGGCGCGCCAGGGTGCGGATGTACAGCACGAGATAGGTCACCCAGACGATGACCAGCCAGATGTCGGCGTACCATTCCGGCTCGGCGTATTCCTTCGATTGGGTCACGCCCATGAAATAGCCAGTGACCGCCAGGACGCAGAATAGATTGTAGCCGAGCAGGACGAACCACGGGCTGATCTGGCCGGCGAGGCGGGCGCGCGACGTGCGCTGCAGGACGTGGAAGGATGTGGCGATGAGGCCATTGCCGCCGAAGCCGAAGATCACCGCCGTCGTATGGGCGGGACGCAGTCGCCCGAAGCTCGCCCAGGCGGCGTCGAAGGTCAGGTCCGGCCAGGCCAGCAGGGCCGCGACCCACACGCCGATGAACATGCCGAAGACGGCCCAGGCCATGGTCAGGACGATGCCGACCTTGCTGGGATCGTCGTAATAGTGGGACAGACGCTCCGCGTCCGGCTCCGGGCTGTCGTGGTGGGCGAGGAGCAGAAGGATCATCGCCGCGGCGGCGACCAGCACCAAGGCGCCGTGAATGCCGAGCGGATCGGCGCGACCCGCCGCCGCCATCGTCAGCCCAACAGCCGCCAGGACCGCCAGAATGACGATCGAAAGCTGTCGCTCGTTCCGGGTCAGTTGCGAGATCATATCGCCATCGCTTTGTCGGTGCGGGACCACCGTCGGTCATTGTTCAAGAAAGATGCATCGATCGTATATCTTTAAACTTTGCCGACTACAATCCGAAAAAATCCGGATTCTGATATGTTCATCCTCGTGAAAGACGAAGCTGGATGCCAAAATCCCCAATCGGTCTCGGGGGGCTTTGAATTTTTTCGTGACCCCCAGCGGGACATTACACAGCATATTTCCAGAACCAAGGGGCCGTTTCTCGACTTTCTGCATCGAACCCGAAGCGGCATCAGGTGTCAGGTCCGGGCGATCGTCGGTCCCGAACCACAATCACGCCGCCATTGCGGAGATCACACGATTGCGCGGCTTTCGTCTCCGTCGCCGGTTCCAATCGTGTAGGCCGCGTCGAACCAGTGTTCCTCCAGATTGGGACCGTCCCCGATCCGATCAATGACGGCGAAGAGGCCGGGCTCGTGGAGCGGGGTCAGGATGCCGTGCCAGGTGCCGCGGTGAAAGTTAACGCCCTGGCCGGGCCGGGCGAGGAAGGCGCGCGGGCGACCCGGCCGGCCGCCGTCGTCCTCGGCGACGATGACCAGGAACGGGTGCTCGGACATCGGCAGGAACGCCTGCGAGCCGTCCGGATGCCGCTCGACCATTTCCAGTGAATAGGGCAGGGCGCGGGGCTCGGCCTTGAACAGGCTGATACCGGCGCGGCCGTCCGAGAAGTCGAGCCGGGCGCGGTCGTGCCAGCGGCCGCAAAGCCCCTGGTTGATCAGCCTGTCCGGCTCGCCTGAAGCTTCCAGCACATCGCCGAACGGCGCGAATCCGTCCGCCGTCAACGGCTCGGTCGCGATCCGCCGACTCATCGGCGCTGTCCGCCCAATCCACCCGGCAGGCCGAGCCGCGCGTGGCGGTTGACGTCCTTGTAGAGCAGATAGCGGAACGGCCCCGGCCCGCCCGCATAGCAGGCCTGCGGGCAGAAGGCGCGCAGCCACATGAAGTCGCCCGCCTGGACCTCGACCCAGTCCCGGTTCAACCGATAGACGGCCTTGCCTTCCAGCACATAGAGCCCGTGCTCCATGACATGCGTCTCGGCAAACGGGATCAGCCCGCCGGGCTGGAACGTGACGATGGTCACATGCATGTCGTGGCGCATGTCGGCAGGGTCGACGAAGCGGGTCGTCGCCCAGGCGCCGTCGGTATCCGGCATCGGCGTCGGGGCGATGTCGTTTTCGTTGGTGACGAAAGCGTCCGGGACGGTGATTCCGTCGACCGGTTCATAGGCCTTGCGGATCCAGTGAAAGCGCGTGGCTGCGCTGCCGACGTTCCGCGCCGTCCATTGGCTTGCCGGCGGAAGATAGGCGTATCCGCCCGGTTCGAGCACGTGTTTTTCGCCGCCGAGCGTCAGGCTTAGTTGGCCCTCGACGACGAAGATCACGGCTTCGGCTCCGGCGTCAGGCTCCGGCCGGTCGCTGCCGCCGCCCGGCGCGACTTCCATGATGTATTGGGAGAAGGTCTCGGCGAAGCCCGACAGCGGGCGGGCGAGAATCCAGGCCCGCGTGCACTCCCAGAAGGGTAGCGCGCTGGTGACGATGTCGCGCATCGTACCGCGGGGGATCACCGCATAGGCCTCGGTAAACACCGCGCGGTCGGTCATCAGCTCGGTCTGCTTCGGCAAACCGCCTTGCGGCGCGTAATAGCTGCGTTCGGCCAATGGCCTCTCCTTCATTCGGGTAGCATGGTCGCGAGGCGAAGACGGGCGATACGCTCGACCTGCCAGCACGCCTCGGCGAATTCCGTGTCGCGATCGTTGTCGGCGCGGCGTTCGAAGGCGGCAAGGATGCCCGCCTTGTCGTGATCGCGCACGGCGATGATGAACGGGAAGCCGAATTTTTCGACATAGCGCTGGTTCATCTGCGTGAAATTGGCGCGCTCGGCATCGGTCAGGGCATCGAGGCCGGCGGAGGCCTGCTCGGCGGCGGAATCGGCCGTCAGCCGCTTTGCCGCTGCCAATTTACCGGCGAGATCTGGGTGGGCTTTGAGCACGGCGAGACGTCGCTCGGGCTCCGCCGAGCGGAACACACGGGCGAGGGCATTGTGCAGTCCGCTCGCGCTGTCATGCGCGGGCCCGAGTTCCAGCGCGTGCGCGCCTTCGGCGATCCAGGGCGAATGCTCGAACACGCCGCCGAAGGCCGTGACGAACGCCTCGCGGGACATTTCGGACGGCCGTTCGAAGGAAACAGGCGGGTGATGCTTCGCCCAGTGCCGGGCGATGTCGATGCGGCGGGCGAACCAGACGTCGGCATGGCCGGCGGCGTATTCGAGGAAGCGCTTCAGCGCCATGACCCGGCCCGGCCGCCCGACCAGGCGACAATGCAACCCGATCGACAGCATCTTCGCGCTGCCGGCCTCGCCCTCGGCATAAAGCGCGTCGAAGCTGTCCTTCAGATAGGTAAAGAACTGGTCGCCCGAATTGAAGCCCTGTGGCGAGGCGAAGCGCATGTCGTTGGTGTCGAGCGAATAGGGCACGATTAACTGCTCGCGCCCGCCGGTGCGCAGCCAGTAGGGCAGGTCGTCGGCGTAGCTGTCGGCGATATAGTCGAAGCCGCCTTCCTCCGCCGCGAGGCGCACGGTGTTCTCCGAGCAGCGGCCGGTGTACCAGCCGCGCGGGCGCTCACCGGTCACTTCGGTGTGGAGGCGGATCGCCGCGTCCATGTGGGCACGCTCGTCCTCAGGGCTGAAATCCTTGTACTCGATCCATTTGAGGCCGTGGCTGGCGATCTCCCAGCCGGCTTCTTGCATCGCGGCAACTTGCGTCGGCGAGCGCGCCAAGGCGGTCGCGACACCGTAGATGGTCAGCGGAATATCCATGCCCGTGAACAGTCGGTGCAGCCGCCAGAAGCCGGCCCGCGCGCCATATTCGTAGATCGATTCCATGTTCCAGTGGCGCTGGCCCGGCCAGGCCGCGGCACCGACGATCTCGGACAAAAACGCTTCTGACGCCGCGTCGCCGTGCAGGACGTTGTTTTCGCCGCCCTCCTCGTAATTGAGGACGATCTGCACGGCGATCCTGGCGCCATTCGGCCAGCGCGGATCGGGTGGCGTCGGCCCGTAGCCGGCCATATCGCGTGGGTAACGTTTCAAAGACGGCTCCTTGGCTCGGTCGCGAGTTCCATCATTATGCCGAAACCGCGGGGCGCATCTTCACATAATCCATGAAGTGGCTTGCGCGTACGCCGCACCTCGCCGCGATCGGTTCATTCGAACTCACCGGCGATTATCTCCAGCTTGCGGTCGTCGCCGCGCCTCAATCGCTCTCTAAAGCCGGCGCCCTGCCGCCGATCTTGGCAGTCACCTCGTCCGCCGCGCGTTTAACCACGGGACCGATTTCGGCGATCTTGCCATCGGGAAACCGGACGGTGGGTCCGGACACGGAGATGCCGGCGATGGCCTCGCCGAAGCCGTTGAAGATCGGCGCGGCGATGCAGCGCATCCCGAGATAGCGCTCCTCGTCGTCGAACGACCAGCCGCGCATCCGCGTCGTTTCCAGATTGGCATAGAGCGCATTAGGTGACGTCAGGGTCTTCGGGGTGAATTCGGGCAGGCCCCGTTTTTGCAGGATCGTCTCGATCTCGTCGCGCCCCATATTGGCCAGCAGCGCCTTGCCGATGCCGGACGCGTGCAGATGACCGCGGGTGCCCGGTCGGAAGAAGGCCCGGATCGGATTGTGCGACTCGACCTGGCTGAGGAACACCACCTCGCCTTTGTCGGCAATGGCGAGGTTGGCGGTTTCCCCGGTTTCGTCCATCAGTCGCCGCATGAATTCGCGCGCCGCCTCGAGCAGATTGGTGCCCACCAGATAGGCGTTGCCGACCCGGAAGGCTTCGATGCCGACCGACCACTCCTGGGCGGAGCCATTAAATTCAGCAAAGCCATGTTTCTGCAAGGTCGCCAGAATCCGATGCGCGGAGGAGGGCGGCATGCCGAGCCGCAGCGCGATATCGGTCAGCGTCAGGCCGCTATCCTTCGCCAATGTCCGCAGCAGCGTCAGCCCCCGATCCAGGGCCTGAACCGGAGCGACCTGCTCGCCGATCGGCTGGGTTCGCGGACGGCCGCGTGACCGTCTTGGGAGATCGTCCGTCTTGTTCATGATCGCTCCTTTGCAGGCCATCTGCCGGAATCCAACCCCATCTTGGCATGATAAATATTTTTGGCAAAAATTTCCTCCCCTAGAATGAAAAAACATAAGCATCAGAAAAATATAAAGAAAACATCACAATTATGCACAATCGGAAATCATTTTCAGAAAAATTGCAAATTCCGCAGGCCTCGTTAGTTTGGGATATGCCTATTGTCAGGGAGAGAGACATGACCGGTCAAAACCCCGTTTTCATACCTGGTCCGACCAATATCCCGGATCGCCTGCGGTTCGCGCTGTCGGGTCAGACCGAGGATCATCGATCGCCGGATTTCGTCGGCATTCTTGCCCCTGTCCTGAGCGACCTGAAAAAAGTCTTCAAAACCAACAGCGGCACCATCATCACCTTTCCGGCCAGCGGCACGGGCGGATGGGAGGCGGCGGTCACCAACACGCTGTCGCCTGGAGACAAGGTTCTCGCGGCCCGGCACGGCATGTTCTCGCACCGCTGGATCGATCTGTGCCAGCGCCACGGGCTCGATGTCGAGATCATCGAATGCGAATGGGGGCAGGGCGCTCCCGCCGACCTGATCGGTCAGCGTCTCGCCGCGGACAAGGCCAATGCGATCAAGGCCGTGCTCGTCACCCATAACGAGACCGCTACCGGCGTGGTTAGCGATGTCGGCGCGGTCCGCCGCGCGATGGACGGTGCGGGGCATCCCGCCATGCTCTATGTCGATGCCGTTTCGTCGCTCGCCTCGATGGATTTCCGTATGGACGAATGGGGCGTCGATCTTGCCGTCTCGGGTTCGCAGAAGGGCTTCATGCTGCCAACCGGCATGGCGATCGTCGGCGTCAGCAAAAAGGCGATGGACGCCGTCGCGAGCGCCAAGTGCCCGCGCTGCTTCTTCGACTTCCGTGACATGGCCGGCGCCAACGCCAAGGGCGGCTTTCCCTACACGCCGCCGGTGCAATTGATCCAGGGATTGCGCAAGAGCCTCGACATGCTGCTGGAGGAGGGGCTGGACAATGTGTTCGCCCGTCATGCCCGCATAGCCGAGGGCGTGCGCCGGGCAGTCAATGCCTGGGGTCTGCGGCTCTGCGCGCAGGCACCTCATCTTTATTCCGATACGGTCACCGCGGTGCTGGTTCCCGCTGGCTTTAACAGCGACACGCTGACTAACCATGCCTACGATGCCTATGACGTCTCGTTCGGTGTCGGGCTCGGGCAAATGGCCGGCAAGGCGTTCCGGATCGGACATCTGGGTTCGCTGACCGAGGTGATGGCGTTGTCGGGTCTTGCCACGTTGGAGATGGCGATGAAGGATCTCGACTATCCGATCACGCTCGGCTCTGGCGTTGCCGCGGCGCAGGAATATTATCGGTCGACGAAGAGCGCCGCGCTCTCCAAGGCGGCGTAAGGACGGACAACGGACATGGACACCAAAGTGCGCGAAGCGGACATACCGACATTCAACGACGTCATGGCGGCGCGGGAGCGGATCGCGCCCTATATCCATCGCACCCCCGTGCTGACCTCGACCTACTTCAACGACCTGAGCGGCGCTGAACTGTTCTTCAAGTGCGAGAATTTTCAGAAGGCCGGGGCGTTCAAGGCGCGCGGCGCGTCGAACGCGGTGTTCGGCCTGTCGGAAGACCAGGCGCAAAAAGGCGTCGCCACGCACTCTTCGGGCAATCATGCCCTGTCGCTCTCCTACGCGGCCGGTCGGCGCGGCATCAAGGCGATCGCGGTCATGCCGCGTACCGCGCCCGAGGCCAAGAAGGCCGCGGTGCGCGGCTATGGCGGCGAGGTGCGAGAGTGCGAGCCTTCGACGGCGGCGCGCGAGGCGATGCTGGAGGAGGTCGTGGCCAGCACCGGCGCGGACTTCGTGCATCCCTATAACGACCATCGGGTGATCGCCGGGCAGGGTACCTGTTCGCTGGAGCTTCACGAGGAGGTGGGGCCGCTCGACGCGGTGGTGGCGCCGATCGGCGGCGGCGGCATGATCTCCGGGACGTGTCTCACCCTATCCCGCATGTCTCCATCGACCAAGGTCTACGCGGCCGAACCGAAGAACGCCGACGACGCTTATCGCTCGTTCCATGCCGGCGAGATCATCGAGGATGACGCGCCGCAGACGGTGGCCGACGGGCTGAAAGTGAGCCTGCGCCCGCGGACCTGGCATTTCGTCTCGAATTACGTCACCGACGTGCTACTGGCCACCGAGGAAGAGATCATCGAGGCCATGTACCTGACGTGGCAACGCATGAAGATCGTAATCGAGCCGAGTTCGGCCGTGCCGCTGGCGACGATCCTGAAAAACCGCGAGCTGTTCGCCGGTAAACGGGTCGGGGTGATCCTGACCGGCGGCAATGTCGATTTGAAAAAGCTGCCCTGGATGCAGAGCTGAGGGAGAGAAGCCATGAACGCACCGATCAAGATCGACGACTTTGAGGTTGGCTACAACATTCCCGCGGCCGTTGGCATGCGCGAAGATGAGATCCAGACCCCCTGCCTAGTCCTCGACCTCGACGCGCTCGAGCGCAACGTCGAGAAGATGGGCAAGTTCGCCAAGGACATGGGCGTACGGCATCGCTCGCATGGCAAGATGCACAAGTCGGTTGACGTGCAGAAGCTGCAAGAGAGCCTCGGCGGCTCCTGCGGCGTCTGCTGCCAGAAGGTGAGCGAGGCCGAGGCCTTCGCCCGGGGTGGCATCAAGGACGTGCTGGTGTCGAACCAGGTCCGCGACCCGGCCAAGATCGACCGTCTCGCCCGCATCCCGAAGCTCGGCGCGCGCACCATCGTCTGCGTCGATGACGTCGCCAATGTCGCCGACCTGTCGGCGGCGGCGCAGAAGCATGGCACGACGATCGAGTGTCTCGTCGAGATCGACTGCGGCGCCGGTCGCTGCGGCGTGACGACGACGCCCGCGGTCGTGGAGATCGCCAAGGCGATCGACGCTGCGTCGGGCCTCAAATTTTCCGGCATCCAGGCCTATCAGGGCGCGATGCAGCACATGGACAAATACGAGGACCGCAAGGCCAAGATCGACATCGCCGTCGCCATGGTGAAGGACGCCGTCGATGCGCTGAAGGCCGAGGGGCTCGCCTGCGACATCGTCGGCGGTGGTGGCACCGGCAGCTACTATTTCGAAGGCAATTCGGGCGTCTATAACGAGCTGCAGTGCGGCTCCTACGCCTTCATGGACGCCGATTACGGCCGCATCCTCGACAAGGACGGCAAGCGGATCGACCACGGCGAGTGGGAGAACGCCCTCTTCCTCCTCACCTCGGTGATGAGCCACGCCAAGGCGGACAAGGCAATCTGCGACGCCGGGCTAAAGGCGCAATCGGTCGACAGCGGCCTGCCGTTCATCTACGGGCGCGACGACGTCAAATACGTCAAATGCTCGGACGAGCACGGCGTCATCGAGGACCCGAACGGCGTCCTGAAGGTGAACGAGAAGCTGCGCCTGGTGCCCGGCCATTGTGACCCGACCTGCAATGTCCACGACTGGTATGTCGGCGTGCGGAACGGCAAGGTCGAAAGCCTGTGGCCGGTCACCGCCCGCGGCCTGGCCTACTGAGGACGACGCATGTTCATCGTTTCCGAGGAAAGCTGCAAGAAACTGGTCGGTCGCGCCGACGCCTTCAAGGCGGTCGAGGCGGTGTTCGCCGCGATGGCCAAGGGCGACGCGTATAATTTCCCGGTCATCCGCGAGGCGATCGGCCACGCCGACGCGCTTTACGGCTTCAAGTCCGGCTTTGATCGCTCCGGCCTCGTACTCGGCCTGAAATCCGGCGGCTACTGGCCGGGCAACGCGGCCAAGGGGCTGACCAATCACCAGTCGACGGTCTTCCTGTTCGACGCCGATACCGGTCAACTCAAGGCGTTGGTCGGCGGCAATTATCTGACGGCGGTTCGAACGGCGGCGGCGAGCGCGGTGTCCATCGCCCATCTCGCGCGCCCCGACGCCAAGGTGCTGGGCATGGTGGGAGCCGGGCATCAGGCCGCCTTCCAGTTGCGCGCCGCGGCCGAACAGCGGTCGTTCGAGAAGGTCGTCGCGTGGAATTTCCACCCCGAGATGCTGCCAGCACTGGCCGGGGTAGCCGAGGAGATCGGTCTGCCCTTCGAGGCGGTGGAGCGCGAACGGCTCGGCGCCGAGGCCGACGTCATCGTCAGCATCACCTCCGCGCATGAGCCGTTGATGATGCGCGACTGGGTCAAGCCGGGCACCCATATTGCCTGCATGGGCACCGACACCAAGGGCAAGCAGGAGGTCGATCCGGCGCTGGTCGCAGCGGCCACGCTGTTCACCGACGAGATCGCCCAATCAGTGACGATCGGCGAGTTCCAGCATGCCGTCGCCGCGGGACTGGTCAAGGAGGAGGCGATCACCCCGCTCGGAGCGGTGATCAACGGCACTCATCCAGGGCGCACGTCCGACGACGAGATCACCTTGTTCGACGGCACCGGGGTCGGCCTGCAGGATCTGGCGGTGGCATCCGCCGCCGTCGAGCTGTCACGGCGATCCGGCGACGCTACCGAGGTGGCGCTGTAAGGTCAGGCGCCCCTGGCGTTGCGTGCGAGCCTATTCGATGATGCGGATGAGCGCGCTGGAGACGATGTCGCTACCGCCAACCTCCTCGCAATGCGATTCGAAGGTCGAGTTGCCGCTGAGATCGACGGTGTAGCCGACGATTTGGGTGCAACCGTCGCCGGTGCTCGAATTGCCGCGGTATTTGAGATCCCCCGCCGGCATATAGATGGCGCCTTGCAGGATGGAGTCGGATGTACCGGCGACGGTGTGGGCGACGGCTATCTGGTCGCGGCCGCCGAAGAACAGGATGCCCGAAAACGGTCCGCTCGTCGGTGCCGACAGGTTCATCCGGGTGTTGCCGCCCAGCTTCAGCCCGGCGCCGTTGGTCAGGTAGAAGGTGACGCCCGAGCCGACGAGACCCGCGTTAGCGGGATCAACACTGCCGCCGTTCACCGTGAAGTCGCCACCCTCGATGATGTAGAGTCCCGGCTGAAAGACGACGTCTCCCTTGATGCTGAGGCCGTTGCAGAAGCGCATTGCGGCGACGCCGCTGGGGTGGTTTTCGACCGGCGTCAGCGTCGTCGACGCATTGGGCTTTCCGACATTCTTGCTTTGGCAGGTGCCTTGGACCATCGGCTCGGCCACCGAGGCATAGGGGTCGGCCACGGCCGCGGCATATTCCTTCGGCTGGTCGCAATCGGTCAGATCGAGAGCCGCGGTGGTCACTGTCGCGCCCACCGAATAGATGCACCCGGTCGACAAGGTCGCCGCGCCCTTCATCAGGAACGAGTCCGACGCGTTGGAATTGGAAGCGACGTCGCAGCCGGTCAGGCTGAGCGATGTCGAGCCCGATACCGTCACGGCTCCCGACGCGGACGGCGACAAGGCGAGGATGCAGGCTTTCGCCGTTTCGTTGATTTTGGCGACCGCCCGCGCGCCGATGTCGACGGGCTCGTTGCTGAACATGGCCGAAAACAGTCGTGGCTCGATCTGTGAAAGCAGGACCTCGACTGTATCCGGATCGCCGGCATTCGGCCCGGTCGCGACCGGCGAATTGACGATGAAATTGCCGGACGAACCCGAAAAGCCGGTTTGATTGGCGATATACAGCGCGGCCGTGCGCATCCCGTCGGTGGTGTCTCCCGACCGCTTGCGGACGGCTGCGGCATGGACCGCCACATCGGCCGCGTGCTGCAATTCGCGCTGGGTCATGTACCAATAACCCGTCTCGACGCCGAGACCGATGCCGCCGATGACGACCGGAAACATGATGGCCGCGATCACCGACGTGCTGCCGATCCGATCGCCGACAAATCGATGCAATGCCTCGCCCGCAAGTCGTCGGACGCGACCGAGGCGCGCGGTGCGGTGCGGTGCGGTCGCCGCGACGGCGTGGCGCCGGTTGCTATTTGTGGTGGGGGGAGCTTTTGGCATGGTCATTGCGCCTGCATGACCCGAATAATCGCCGGTGTGATGATGATGGCGAAAAGCACGGGAAGGAAAAACAGGATCATCGGAACGGTCAGCTTCGGTGGCAGCGCGGCGGCTCGCTTTTCCGCCTCGCTCATGCGCATGTCGCGGTTTTCCTGGGCCAGCACGCGCAGGGCCTGACCGACGGGCGTGCCGTAGCGCTCGGCCTGGATAAGGCTGGTCACGACGGCTTTTACCCCGTCGAGGCCTGTCCGCAGACTGAGATTCTCGAACGCCTTGCGGCGATCCTGGAGATAGGAAAGCTCCGCCGTCGTCAGGTTCATCTCCTCCGCGAGCTCGATGGATTGGACACCGATCTCCTCGGACACCTTGCGGAATGCGCCCTCGACGCTCATGCCGGATTCCACACAGATCAGCATCAGGTCGAGCGCCTCGGGCCATGCTCGGCGGATCGACATCTGCCGCTTGGTCGTTCGGTTCTTCAAAAGAATGATCGGAAGGTAATAGCCGAAATAGCCGGCCCCCAGACCGATGGCGATCTTAGGAAGCAGTGGTGTCGCTTCACTGAGGAACATCACCATGTAACCGAGGGCGGCAACGAACATGGCGACTGGAGCGAGGATGCGCGCGGCCAGGAAACCGACCACCGGTCCTCGGCCGCGATAGCCGGCCCGCGCCAACATCCGTGCGATCTCGCCGTCGCCGACCTGTTCGGACAGATTGAAGTGATTCACGATGGCCTGATAAAATTTCTTGGGCGGCGCCCGCAGCAGCAGCGGATCCTTGCGATCGGAAAGAGAGGAGCGTTCGCGCAGCCGAATGCGCTCTCTTTCCTCGCCCACCTGCCGCATCCGTTCGCCGAGGGTATCGCGGGCGAGATACGGCCAGCTGACCAACAGGATGGCGGAAAAGCTCGAAAACGCCGACAGAAGGGCGATGACTGGTTTCGGGTCGGTCGGGATGAATGAGAAGTCCATCATCATCCTCAGAAGTCAAAATTGATCATTTTGCGCATCACCATGATGCCGAACATCATCCACACGGCGCTGCCGGCCAGGACGATATTGCCGAGGGTCTCCGTGAACAGCAGCGAGATGTAATCGGGGGTGGTGACGTAGACGAGGCCGGCGACGATGACCGGCAGGGAACCGATAATTCCCCCCGAGGCCTTGGCTTCGGAACTCATCGCCTTGATCTTCGCCTGCATCTTCTTGCGCTCGCGCAGCACCTTGGAAAGATTGCCGAGGGCCTCCGCCAGACTTCCGCCGCTGCGGGCCTGGATGCCGATCACGATGGCGAAGAAGTTGGCCTCCGAGAGCGGCACCCGTTCGGCGAGGCGCTGCACGGCCTCGTCCATGGGGACGCCCAGGGTCTGATCCTCGACGACCGTCTTGAATTCGCTGCGCACCGGATCCTGCGCTTCCGTCGCGATGATCTTCATGCAATCGCTCAGCGGCAGGCCGGATTTGATGCCGCGCACGATGACGTCGACGGCCGACGTGAATTCCGCCGTGAAACGCTTGAAGCGGCGG
>DRFF01000068.1 GCA_011050685.1 Aurantimonas coralicida | reverse complement strand
TCGTTTTGAACATCGTCCTCTGCGTATCGAAGCATGGCGAGTCCCGCGAACCATACAACGGACCGCTCGCGACCATCTGTGCGGCGGTTTCTATATGGATTCTTTATGAAGGCGGCTTTTGGACGCCAGTCCAATGAGGTCCGTTATTGCGCCAGCTAGGCCCGAGGAAGATTGATGCCCAGAATCGCGTCAAAATCAGCTTCTGAACCGAGACGGCCGGCGTTACGCTGGCACGGCGGGAAGTGGCTGCTCGCGCCCTGGATCATCGAACATTTCCCGGCGCACCGGATCTACGTTGAGCCTTTTGGTGGGGCAGCCTCGGTACTAATCCGCAAGCCGAGATGCTACGGCGAGGTCTACAATGACCTGGATGGCGAGGCGGTCAATCTGTTCCAGGTGCTGCGCTCCGATCGCGCCAGCGAGCTGGTCGAGAATTTGCGCCTGACCCCCTTCGCGCGGGAGGAATTCGAAGCGGCATACCAGCCCGGCCAGGATCCTGTGGAGCGCGCCCGATGCCTAGTGGTGAGGTCCTTCCAGGGGTTCGGATCGGACGGCTTCAACCTAGGCGCGCGGCGAACCGGCTTCCGGGCGAACGCCAATCGCAATGGTACGACGCCGGCGCAGGACTGGGCCAACTATCCGGAAGCCCTCGGCGCCTTGATCGAGCGATTCCAGGGCGTGGTGATCGAGAGCCGGGACGCACAGGGCTGCATGGGTCAGCACGACGGACCGGGCACGCTGCACTACGTTGACCCGCCCTATCTGCCGGAAACACGGTCGACCAAGAAAAAGAACGGCGAGCGGTATCACGCCTACGCGCATGAGCTGACGGCCGAGGACCACGCCGATCTCTTGGCCTACATCCAGGACCTCAAGGGAATGGTGGTGCTCTCAGGCTATCCCTCGGCGCTCTACGACGACGCGCTGCCGGCGTGGTTCCGCGTCGAGCGCAAGGCCCTGGCGGACGGCGCCCGTGAGCGTACCGAGGTCCTGTGGGTCAACCCGGCAGGATGGCGGGCGCGCGACCATGGGCTGTTCGGTGGGTCGGTTTGTGAGGCACCCGATGGTTGACACCTACCCGATGCCCAAAGACGGCTGGACGTGCTTCCACTGCGGGGAGGCCTTCAAGAAGGCCGGCGCTGCCGCCGATCACTTTGGCGACGATCCCACGCATGGAGAACCGGCGTGCGTTTTGAAGTTGGCCAACGGTGATCGAGGTCTGGTCGTGGAATTGCGCAAGGCCGTCCGGCGCGGCCAACGCTTCGCCGACAAGAACGAATCTCTCGAATATCAATTGGATGCCGCGACGCGGGGCTACGCGCGCATCGCCGGCGCTCGAAACGAGCATGAGGCTTTCATGGAATACGACGCTATGGAAGGCCGGGCGCTGACGGCCGAGGCGATCATTGCAGACATGGCGCGCCGAGTTCCGGCAATGGTCGAGGCTTCACGCCGGCGCGTCTGTTCCCTCGGCTCCGTTATCGGACGATCTGAGCCCGAGGGAAAAACCGATGCCTGACGCGCCATTTCAAACTTGTCCGACGTGCGGCACGCCAAAAATCGAGAGGTCTCACGCGCTCGTTCTCTACTTCCGGAATGATGCCGACCGCGAGGAATTTGCGGCTGTCGTTAAGGCCGAAATGCCCAACGCTACGGTGTATCCGGTTGGGTCCGGCGAAGGCCAGAAAAATGGCTGAAATCACCGAAAACGACATCAAGATTATGCAACAGCACAGCCCAACCGAATGGGGCTTGCCAACGTCGTTGGGGACACCGAAAGACTATGCCTGTCTTTGTAAGCTAGGGCTCTTGGAGTTCATGGATTTCTTTGAAAATGGGCGGCACACGATGAAATTTGGCCTGTCACGGGACGGCAAATCTTTGCTCGATGATTCGGTTAAGCCGGGAATGAGAAAATGAGTAACAATCGTGCGTCGAGTTGTCCACGAAACCGCCCACAGGATGGGCCGTGTACGGGCGGCTACGTATCTGCACCAGGAAAGCATTGTCATGATTGAGGGCCAAAAACACTGTCTGAACGCCCTACATGGGCTCACCTACCCGGGCGAGACATGCGTACCATTCGTGCCGATCCAAGACCTAACAGGCTACGATCGAAGCACAGTTCGGCGCCATGTGAGGGCCTTGGCTCGAAAGGGACTTGCGACCTATCACCGGGGCCTCTGGACCGAGGACGGCGAGCCGGCGGGTGCTGGATACTGCATCACAAAGACCGGGATAGAGACCGTCGAGGCCCTTGAGTCCCCCAACTGCACCACCGAAGCGCCCACCCCGGCGCCTGAAAAGTAAGGTCGAGATGAGTTTCGCACACCCCGTTTTTAGCCCCCCGAGCACCAGAACCGTGCCTGGTGATATAATGCGACAGCCTTACGGGGCAGCGCGGCGTGCGGAACTGTGGTGCAAAACCCCGATTCCGGCTATGCCGCGGAAACCCATGGAGAAAAGTACAGGGGGGAATCGCGATGCTGATCGGATATGCACGGGTCTCGACCGAAGACCAGAACCTCAATCTACAGCGGGACGCCCTCAAAAAACACGGCGTCGAACCGGATCAAATTTACGAGGAACATATCTCCGGCACCAAGGCCAACCGGCCCGAGTTGATGGCCTGCCTGCGGGCGCTGCGGGAGGCCGACGTGTTGGTGGTCTGGCGGCTGGATCGCCTGGGGCGCTCGCTGCCGGACCTGATCAAGATCATCAACGACCTGAGCGAGCGCAAGATCGGCTTCAAGAGCCTGACCGAGGAGATCGACACCACCACGGCCGGCGGCAGGCTGATCTTCCACGTCTTCGGGGCCGTGGCGCAGTTCGAGCGGGATCTGGTGTCCGAGCGCACCAAGGCGGGCCTCAAGGCCGCCAGGGACCGCGGCAAGCGCGGGGGCCGGCCGGCGAAGCTCAAAGCCAAAGACGTGCGGATGATAAAGCAGCTCCTCAAGGACAAGACCGTCACCAAGGGCGATATCGCCAAGCGGTTCGGCGTGAGCCGCGCCACGGTCCACCGAGAGCTTTTGAAGAACCGGAAGGACACCGAGGCCAAGGAACTGGATCGGCTTCTCAAGGCCCAGAAGCGGGCCGCGAAGGCGGGAAAACAGAAGGAATGAGGCTATGCCCCTGACAGCAGAACAGACAGTCGATGATCTCGCCAACGCGATAGCTGGGCTGGGTATGGAACTGACCGATGTGGAAATTTTGGCCGAGGCGGTCGAGGAACTAGGCTCGGTCAAAGCTGTGGAAGCGGAGATGCAGCGGCTTGCCGGTGTGATCTTGCGGGCGTTTCCGGTGAAACACTAACGAGCTATTATGGCCCGTTTTGATGACATCTCTATCGGCGCCCAACTCATGCGTACATACACGATGCGCGGATGGCGTGGCGGCATTGATGATACCAGCGGGCCGCCGACCGATCTGTCTCAACAAACTTGGTATTACATCGTGACCGATCTTTGGTTTGATCCCGTCAAAGGCGATACCAACCCGAAGAAAGGGCAGATGGTCGGCGTGCGGCGCCTTAACGGTCACGGTGAAGCCTTTGGGCGCAAGCAAGGACACACTCGGCGGGGTCTTGCCTCAAACGGATTTCACTACGCCGACCGAGATTACATCTCCGAATGCAAAGCCTTCCTTGCAGCGAAGGAGGAAGGCAAAGTCGTTGGCATCGGGATGGGTCTGGTTCTTCGCCAGCGTCCAAAACTGCCGGGGCACAGATTGTAATTGGAAAGTGCGAAATAGAGCGCAAGGAGCTACAGCATGAGCCTTTGGAAAGCGATCTTGAAGTGCAGCGATTGCGGTCAGACGCTCAACACGGCCGAGCATGTGCCGAAGGATCAAAAGGGTCGAGTAGCGATGTCGAGCGGGTTCGCCGCCGGCTCTTGCCCAAGAGGCTGTCGTGCAACCTTCTCCGATTTGAATCTCAATACCGACCTAGAATGGGTCGAGGAAGCCGGCGCATAAAGGAGGCCTTCCGCCCCATGACCGCACCCGCCGAAACCCCCGACATCGACGCCCTCGCGCGCAGGATCGGCGCCGCCTGGCGGCGCGGGGTCGAGGCGATCCTGGAGACCGGCGGGCTGATGGCGCAAGCGCGCGAGGACTTGGGCGACGACGATTGGGCGGCGTTCATCGTGCGGCTGCCCTTCGGGCCGCGCTACGCCCGGATGCTGGTGCGGATTGGGGCCGATTCGCGACTAGGGAAACACGTTTCCCTGCTGCCGACCGATACGCTCATCATCTACAACATCACCCAACTCTCCGACCAGAGATTCGACGAGCTCAAGGCTGCCGACGCGATCCACCCGGGCATGGCGCGGGGCGATCTCGACACATTATCGAAGGCGGACGCGCGGGCCGACAAAGAGCGCGATTTGGGCGCGCGCACGGCGGCGGGCAACGCGGAGCTCGCCGAGCGCGGATCCTGGCGCAAGTACAACGTGATTTATGCGGATCCGGCCTGGCGCTTCGAGACATACAGCGCCAAGGGCAAGCGCAAGTCGGCGGATAATCACTATCCAACCATGTCCACTGACGAGATCGGCGCGCTCGAGGTAGGCGGCTTGGCGGCTGCGGACTGTGCGCTGTTCCTCTGGGCGACCGTGCCCCTGCTGGTCGAGGCCGGCATGACGCTGGCCGCCTGGGGCTTCCGCTACAAGAGCCACTTCGTGTGGGTCAAGGACAAGGCCGGGACCGGCTACTGGAACCGCAACCGCCACGAGCTCCTGCTGGTCGGGACGCGCGGGGCGATCCCGGCGCCGGCGCCCGGCACTCAGGTCGACAGCGTGCTCGAAACCGCGCCGGGCGAGGTCCTGGCGCACAGCCAGAAGCCGCAGTCCGCGTGCGCCATGATCGAGGCCTATTACCCGAGCTGCCCCAAGATCGAGCTATTTGCCCGGCCGCCGGCCGCCGACGGTTGGGACCTTTGGGGGAACGAGGCACCAGCGCCATGACCTGGAAACCCGCCGAATTCGAGGTCGCGACCGATTTGGGCGCGTGTCTGCGCCGCGGCGAGATCCTGCCGCCCTTCGGCGTTCACGAGGACGATGATGGCTGGCAAATGCCCTGGGTGGTCACCCACCTGCCGACCGGGTGCATGCTGCCGTGCCGCTTCGTCAACCAGGACGCGGCCAAGCTGGCGGTTTCCGAGATCGCCGGCTTCGGTGACTGGGACTTCGACGAGATCGACGCCCGCGCCGCGGCGCTCCAGGCGGTCATGACCCCGACCATCGACGAATGGTGCGCGCGCGGGTTGTGCGAGCGCAGCACGGACGGGCTAAAGCCCGGGGACCGCGACGTGATCAAGCACCAAGAGCGCTTCAAGGGCGGTGCCTCATGAGCACAATGTTATCAGAGAGAAGTGGTCGCTGGGGCCGGATATCGCTCCGGCGGCATGGGGACAACATGAAAGCCCGGTTGCTGATCACTTCGATCCGGGACGCGTCCCGGATGCAGATCATGTCGGTCCCCGTCGGGTCTTCACCAGCGGATCCTAATCGGGAATTAAGGGCCCACCGCTGCCCAGCGACCGAGGGTCAAACTAAACGCCGATTCGGAAAAGGTCAACCATCGTGAGCGTCGGCCAGGTCCACCTCTACGTCCGCGATCGCGACTTCCGCGCGCTCGGCAAGGGCAGCCACGCGCTCAAGCAGGTGCTCGAACGGCTCGCCTGGTTCGCCGACGAGGACGGGATGTCGGTGTTCCCCAAGATGCAGACCATCGCCGACGCGCTCGGCGTGACCAAGCGCGGCGTGCGATTCCGCATGCGCGCCTTGGAGGAAAAGGGTTTCGTCACCGTGGTCGAGGAGGCGCGTCAGCACCGCCCGCGCGTCTACCGTATCGACGTCGACAAGATCCTCGGGTTGCCGTTGACGGAGACCGGGCGCAACCGGCTCGCCCGCGAGACCCTGGCGGCGCCGAAGGACCCTGCGGAGCCAGGGGGGAAATCTACGTCATCCGGCGAATCCAGGGGGGAAAAGTCTGTCGCCCAGGGGGGAAATCTAGGTTACCCAGGGGGGAAATCTACGTCGCCCCATATAGATGAAGAATCACTTCAAGAATCAAAACAAGAATCATCCGCGCGCGAGGCCGGGGGCGCTCACGGCCCTGGGGGGGCCGACGCCCCCCCTGCCTGTGCCGTCTGGCGCGACAACCAGGCCGCGCTCGAGGCGCTCGCCAGCTGGCCGCTGCTCGAGCGCGCCATCCCCGACCATGACGACGGCGAGGTCCTGACGCTTGCGGTCGAGGCGCCAGTGGTCGGCTTCGCCATATTGGCCTGGGCGGCGCGCGAGGCCGAGGCGGTCCTGGGGCGCCGCCTGGCGTGCCGAGTGCGGCGCTGGGTGCAGCCGTCCTTGATCCAAAGAGGCATTCAAAAAGTGGGCGCCACCGACGCCAGCGCGCACCGCCGAGACGGCGAGATCGTGACCTTGCAGGACCCGGCCTGGCGGATGTGGCAGGCCAAGGCGACGGAACTCGGCGCCCCGGAGATCGGCGCCATCACGGCGCTCTGCCTGCCGGACGACCTGGACCAGACCGGCTTGACGCTGTTCGTCGGTTCGGTGGCGATTGCCAACATGCTCGCCGAGGACGGCGGCAAGGCGGTCGCCCGGGTGCTGGGCGTGCCGATCCGGACGCGTTTCCTGTGGTGCATGGATATGGTCCTCGACGCGCGCGCGGCGGCCGACCGCGGCGAAACGGGCCTGCAAGGAAGGGAGGCGATATGACCGAGACCATCGGCGATACGCTTGGCGGCGTGCCCCTGGACGAGATCGAAATCCTGGATTGCCGCTGCGCCGACGGGGCCATCGTCAAAGCCAGGCCGCGGAAGGACCTGCCTTGGCCCGCCGTCTTCATGGGCACGCACCCGGAGCGCGGCCTGTGCTTCTTCCGGGTGCGGCATCGCGGGGCGGCAAACGGCGGAGCCGGGGCGGTCGAGGTCTGGGAGTGTACCGAGGCGGTGCGCCGCGCCTTGGCAAGGCGCCGGCAAAGGGCCAACGCGCGGGCCAAGGACGGCGAGGCCCGGCGCCTCCAGAAGCGGCACCGTAAGGTCGAGGTCAAGCCTGGTTTGCCGACCCCGGAGCGTCGCCGGCACGGGCCGGTCGCCCGCGAGGCGATCCCGAACCTGGAAGACGAGCACGGCGGGTCGCCCAACGTGACCGTGCACCGGGCGCCCGACCGGCTCGTTGCCATGCACAAGCGCGGGACGTTGACGAGCGCGCAGCTCGAGGCGGCGGAGCGCTTCCACCGGGCCTTCATCGCCGGGGCGTGCGACCCGGGGCGCGTCGCCAACCTGCACCGCATTCCCGGCGCTGAGGGCGCCGCCCTGCCCGATGCCATGCTCGATGCCAAGCACGAGGTGTTCGCGATCTATGATCACCTCGGCGGGCGCGACCGTTTGGCCGCGCGGATGCTGATGCATGTGGTCGGCCTCGATCGGACCATCGAGGACTGCGTGCGCGAGGAACGCGGGCGCGATAACTGGGTTAACAAGCACCGGGCCGTTGGGGTGCTCGCCAGCGCGCTCGACTCGGTCTGCGGGTATTATGCGACCCGGACTTGGTTGGAGTCGTTGCGCCGGCGGGCGCTGGAAGGCGCGGAAATAGGCGTGTTGAGCCAAGGGGCTTGACAGGGTGGTACCAGAAATCATAGCGATTGTGACAGTTCACGAACTGTCTCTTATACACATCT
>DRFF01000067.1 GCA_011050685.1 Aurantimonas coralicida | reverse complement strand
TGGGTCTCCTGCGGCGAGGCGATAACCACCGCCTCGACCGCCGGGTCCGCTACCAACTCGCGCCAATCCGACGTGCAGCGCGCGAATCCGAAGGCCGCGCGATAACGCTCCGCCGATCCGGGGCTCATGGCGCAGACCATTTCCAGCCGCGGGCGCAGCGCCGTCTGGAAAACCGCGCCGACGGCCTGCATGGCGACCGCATGCGCCTTGCCCATATAGCCGCCGCCGACGATACCGATGCCAATTGGGGTCACGGGCGATCCTGCCTCAAAAAGAGGTTTGCAACCGGTTGCAAAACACGTAACCTCAATAGCGGTCGGCCGGTCGTTCGACAATCGGCTTCTGAAGAAAATTTCACGCCGACCCACCAACGGAGGAAAGCATGAGCGCAGGAAGCGAAACGGTCCGTCTGACGACAGCGCAGGCCGTCATCCGCTATCTGGCCAGCCAGTACATCGATATCGACGGCAGCGAGAAACGTCTGTGCGGCGGCGGCTTCGCCATCTTCGGCCATGGCAACGTGACCTGCCTCGGCGAGGCGCTGTACGACCATCGCGACGAATTGCCGCTCTATCGCGGCCAGAACGAGCAGAGCATGGGCTTTGCCGCAGCCGCCTATGCCAAGCAGCAATTGCGCCGGCGCTTCATGTTCTGCACCGCCTCGGCCGGTCCGGGAACCAGCAATCTGTTGACCTCCGCCGCGCTCGCCCACGCCAACCGCCTGCCAGTTTTGATGCTGTGCGGCGATACTTTCATCACCCGCCTGCCCGATCCGGTGCTGCAGCAGCTGGAGCATTTCGGCAATCCGTCGCTGGGGCTCAACGATGCGTTCAAGGCGGCCTGCCGCTATTGGGACCGCATCACCCATCCGGCGCAGATCATCCAGTCGCTACCCGCCGCCATCGCCACCATGCTCGATCCGGCCGATTGCGGCCCGGCCTTCTTCGCCCTGCCGCAGGACGTCCAGGGCTGGACTTACGACTATCCCATCGAATTCTTCGACAAGATCGTGCATCGCATCCGGCGCGTGGCGCCCGACGTGCATGAGGTCGCCGATGCCGCGGCGCTGCTCAAATCGGCGAAACGGCCGATGATCATCGCCGGCGGCGGCGTGCAATACTCCCGCGCCGTCGCGGAACTGACCGCCTTCGCCGAGACGCACGCCATCCCCGTGGTCGAGACCATCGCAGGACGCGCCAACATGCTGGCGACGCAGCCGCTCAATATCGGCCCGATCGGGGTGACCGGCTCCAGTTCCGCCAACGCGATCGCCGAGAAGGCCGACGTGATCGTCGCCGTCGGCACGCGGCTGCAGGATTTCACCACTGGCTCCTGGACGGCCTTCGACAAGAGCGCCCGGCTCATCTCCATCAACGCCGCGCGTCATGACGCCGGCAAACACCGCTCGCTGCCGGTGGTGGGCGACGCCAAGCTCGCCCTGACCGCTCTGGGCGATGCGCTCGCGGAGTATCAAGCGCCAGACGCATGGACCGACACGGCCAAGGCCGAGCGCACGGCCTGGGATGCCTATGTCGCCGACAATGTGCGGCCCGGCAACCGGCCGAATTCCTATGCGCAAGCGATCGGCGTCGTGAACGATCTCTGCGACAAGCGCGACCGGATCGTCACCGCGGCCGGCGGCCTGCCTGCGGAGATAACGGCGAACTGGCGCACCCTCGACATCGGGACAGTGGATGTCGAATTCGGCTTTTCCTGCATGGGCTACGAGATCGCCGGCGGCTGGGGCGCGCGCATCGCCCAGTCGGAGACCGAGCCGGAGGCCGACACCATCGTCTTCGTCGGCGACGGGGCGTATCTCCTGATGAACTCCGACATCTATTCGTCGGTGCTGACGGCCAAGAAGCTGATCATCCTGGTGCTGGACAATGGCGGCTTCGCGGTGATCGACAAGCTGCAGAACAACACCGGCAACACGTCGTTTAACAACCTCATCGCCGACTGCAACATCGCGGTGGAACCTTTCGCGGTGGATTTCGAGGCACACGCCCGCGCCATGGGCGCCGAGGCCGAGACCGTCGCCAATCCGGCCGAACTCGCGGAGGCGTTTAAGCGCGCCAAGGCGGCCGAGCGGACCTTTGTCATCGTCATGCGGGTCGATCCCCATGATGGCTGGACCGCCGAGGGCCATGCCTGGTGGGAGGTCGGCACCCCCCATGCCACCGACAACGAGCGGGTCCGCGCCGCCCATGTCGAGCAGGAAGCCGGCCGCTCGCGGCAGCGTAAGGGGGTGTGAGATGAAGCAGTTGCTCGGGCTGAACTATCCCTATCCCGAAGTACTGGACGCCGCGCGGGCCGGCAACACCGAGGGGCGCGCATGACATCGCTTGCCGGCATCGCCCGGAACGACTTCGTCATCGTCGGGCGGGCGGGCATGGATTTCTATCCCGACCCGCCCGGCACGAAGACCGAGGAGGCGGAAAAATTCGTCGCCTATCTCGGCGGCTCCTCGGCCAATATCGGTGTCGCGATCACCCGTCACGGCGGCAAGGCGGCGCTGGTGACCTCGGTGTCCGACGACGCGATCGGGCGGTTCTGCCTCAACGAACTGGCGAAATACGGCGTCGATTCCCGCCACGTCCGCTCGGTTGGCGGTGAGGCGCGCAACTCGCTGGCGGTCGTCGAAAGCCGTGTCGAGGACCATCAGTCGGTGATCTACCGCAACGGCGCGGCGGATTTTCAGATGACGACGGGGGACGTCGCGGCGGTGGACTACGAAGCCTATGGCGCGCTGATCACGACGGGCACGGTCTTCGCCGCCGAGCCGTCGCGCGGCGCGGCGTTCCACGCTTTCGACCTGGCCCGAAAGGCCGGACTGCCGTTGATCTTCGACATCGACTACCGCCCCTATTCCTGGCCCTCGCCCGAAGTCGCTTCGGACGTCTATTCGCGCGCCGGCCGGTTCTGCGACATCGTCATCGGCAATGACGACGAGTTCGGCTTCATGGCCGGCGGCAAGGACAAGGGCCTCGCCAAGGCGCGGGAACTGGCGAGCAGTACCGCCAGCATCGTCGTCTACAAGATGGGCGAGCACGGCGCGATCACCATCACGCCGAACGAGGAATTCCGCACCGGAATCTACCCCGTCACGGCGCTGAAGCCGACCGGCGCGGGCGACGCCTTCATGGGCGGCTTTGTCGCCTCACTCGCCCAGGGCCATGAGTTGCGCGACTGCGTCCTGCGCGGCTCCGCCTCCGCCGCGATCGTCGTGTCGCGGGTCGGCTGCGCCCCCGCCATGCCCACCACAGCCGAATTGGAGGCGTTTCTCGCCGACCACCCCGGCCCGACCGATTCCTGAAAGGAAAGCCGATGCATATCGCGCCCTATGACAACCGCAACAAGCCGATCGTCGATGTCGACGACGCGCTGGTTCCGCTGAACTATTTCAACATCGTCAAGCTGACCAAGGGCCAGGCCTTCGAGTATCGCGTGCCCGGCTATGAGACCTGCATCGTGCCCGCCACCGGCACCGTCGACGTGACGGTCGAGGGCGAATCCTTCGCCACGCTCGGGACACGCGGCGTCGACGTCTGGGACGGCGAGCCGGAGGGCGTCTACGTGCCGACCGGCGCGACCGCCCAGATGGTCTGCGTGTCGGACGCGGCGGAAGTGTTCGTCGCCGGGGCGAAATACGACAAGGTGCTGTCGCCCTTCGCGGTGCGCGCCAACGGGCTGGACAAGGTGCAATACGGTTCCGACGACACCAAGACCCATCGCAAGATCAAGCACATCCTCGGCCAAAAGCAGCACGACAAGGTCGGCCGGTTGCTGGTCTCGGAGCTCTACACCGTCGGCAAGGGCGGCTGGTCCGGCTTTCCCAGCCACAAGCACGACACCGACCGTCTGCCCGACGAGACCCGGCACGACGAGACCTACAATTTCCGCTTCCGCCCCAATCACGGCACCGGCGTACAGATGCTCCAGCGCGAGGACGGCAAGCCGGGCGACGCCTACCACATCGTCGACGGCTCGACGATCTGCCTCGACAAGGGCTACCATCCCTGCGCGGTGCTGCCGGGCTACGAGATGTATTATTTCACCATCCTCGGCGGCCTCAGCCAGCGCAGCCTGGTGCAGTATTTCCAGCCGAGCCACGCCGACCAGCTCGAAACCATTCCCGGCATCAAGGACATGATCGCGAAGTTCAAATGACGCTGGCAACGCTTTCCGAGGTTCTGCAACCGGCGCTCAAGGGCGGCTACGCGGTTGGCGGCCTCGTCGTCCTCGGCTGGGAGGACGCCCGCGCCTATGTCGCGGCGGCCGAGGCCGAGAACGCCCCCGTCATTCTCCAGGCCGGCCCCGGCTGCCGGGCGCACACCCCGCTTCGCGTTCTCGGCGCGATGTTCCGGACGCTGGCCGAAGGCGCCAGCGTTCCGGTCGTGGCCCATCTCGACCACGGCTATACGGAAGACGAGTGCCGCGAGGCGATCGACTGCGGCTTCAGCTCGGTCATGTTTGACGGCTCGCGCAAGCCGCTCGACGAGAACATCGCCGAGACCGCCCGCATCGCCGAGATCGCCCACGCCGCCGGCGTCTCGATCGAGGGGGAGATCGGCTTCGTCGGCTATTCCAAAGGTGAGGCGTCGGCCGGAACCACGCCCGAAGAGGCCGCCCGCTTCGCCGCCGAGAGCGGCGTCGACGCGATGGCGGTTTCCATCGGCAACGTGCATCTGCAACAGGAAAAGGCCGCCGAGATCGACCTGGACGCGCTGCGCGCCATCGAGGCCGTCACGAACCTGCCGCTGGTCATCCACGGCGGCTCGGGCGTTCCGGTCGCCACGCGCAGCCGGCTGGCGCGCGAATCGAAGATCTGCAAGTTCAATATCGGCACGGAACTGCGCATGGCCTTCGGTCAAGCGCTACGCGAGGCCGTCGACCGCGACCCCAAACGCTTCGACCGTCTGGCGATCCTGAAAGACACCGAAGCGCCGGTCCGCGACGCCGCCCGCGCCGTCATCCGGTCGCTTCGTGGCCCGTCGCCGAAATAGACACCCGCGACGTACGGGTTCCTATCGCCGCCGGTTTGTGTAACGTCCGGTCGGCTTTGCCGGGGGGCGGAGCCGAGTCGCGTTGCAGGGGGAGAGGCAGCCATGACCGCAAGCGAGGAGACTGCGCCGGAGGCTGCCAAAAAGCCCGCGCCGACCTTTGCGAACCGACTGCGGGACTATGCGCCGGGGGTGCTGGTCGCGGCGACGGTCGCCGTCGCGGCGAAATTCCTGTCCGAGCATTACGGCGCGCCGGCCATGCTGATGGCGCTGCTCCTGGGCATCGCCCTGAACTTCCTCACCGAGGAAGGCAAATGCGCGGCCGGTATCAACTTCACCGCCAAGACGATCCTGCGCGTCGGCGTCGCGCTCTTGGGCGTGCGCATCTCCGTCGCTTTGTTGATCGGCCTCGGCCCCGGCCTGATCGCGCTGCTGGTCGCCGGCGTCGTCGCCACCATCCTGTTCGGCTTCGCCGCGGCGAAGCTGCTCGGCCGCGGCTGGCGGTTGGCGCTCCTGACCGGCGGCTCGGTGGCGATCTGCGGCGCCTCGGCGGCCATGGCGATCGCCGCCGTCCTGCCGAAGAACCAGTACTCCGAGCGCAACCTGATCTTCACCGTGCTCAGCGTCACCGTGCTCAGCACCGTGGCGATGATCGTCTATCCGCTGCTGATCCCGATCTTCGGGCTGAAGGACCAGGCCATCGGGGTGTTTCTCGGCGGCACCATCCACGACGTCGCCCAGGTCGTCGGCGCCGGCTTTTCGGTTTCCGACGCGGCCGGCGAGACCGCCACTTTGGTCAAGCTGATCCGCGTCACCATGCTGGCGCCGGTGGTGCTGGTGTTCACGCTGGTGTTCCGCGCCACCCACAAGAGCGAGGCCGAGGCCGGCAAGCGGCCGCCGCTGATTCCCGGTTTCGTGCTGGGCTTTCTGGCGCTGGCCGCGCTCAACTCCTTCGGCCTGATCCCGAAGCAGGCCGCCGACATCACCGCCGACGTCTCCGGCTGGGCGCTCTTGTTCGGCATCGCCGCCGTCGGCATGAAGACCGCGCTGAAGAGCATCCTTTCCGTCGGCCGCCAGGCCGTCCTCCTCGTCGTCGCCGAGACCGTCTTCCTCGCCGCCTTCATCCTCATCGGCATCAAGTATCTCGGCTGAGCGGACGCCTTGTGCTGAACGGTCGCCACCGTCTTTCCGAGAGCAAATTTATCGCCGGCCGACCACGCTCCCCTAGCAGTTCCCCGTCACCAGACGGGGAACTGCGCGCATGGAGCAAGGCAACGCAAACAGGGATAGGCTCCCAGTTTGAAACTCCTTTTCCATTCCGCTCCATTTACCAACACACCCAACCCCCATATTATCGCAACCGCAGGAATGAGTGGTGGATAGACGGATCGATCTATTGCTCACCGTCGAGAATCGTGCTCTATAGAGATGATGTTAGACGACTTTGATTCCGTCATCGCTGAGAAGAAGAGCAGCGCTTCACGAAAGCGGGCGCAAGCCGCCGAGCTAATTCGTGAGGCTGAGAGGTTGGAAGCCGTCCTCGAAGGTATGGAGGAAGCACGCCGCTATTTCGGGGGCGGGCGCAAGCCTTCGACAACTACCGTGGCTGGTACGCCGGGCCGCAGGGAAAAAACATCTGGTGGTGGTCGCCAGCCTGGGGCGATATCTCGGCGGTGGGTTGAGGTTTATCGCCACATCTGGGAGTCCGCCGGTGGGCATTTCGACATCCCATTGCTCGGCGAGACCATTGCCAAGCTCGAAGATCGTGAAATACGGCCCGCAGAGGCGCGGAGGCAGGTGGAAACTCATGCCGAGCATGGCCTTATTGTTCAGGTTTTCGACCTGACCGATACCACACCCCGATATTTGGTAACGGATCTGACGGCTGAAAAATACAGCTTTGGTTCGCGCTCGAAATCGAACCATGAGGCCGCCGGAAACGGCTTGACCTCAAACGAGAATGGGGAGCCCGAAGGCTCCCCAGATAACGACGAGGATCACAACTCCTCGCCGCATTCAAATGCGCCAGCAAGCGCTTTTGAATGAAACCCCGCCTCGCTCAGGCACAAGGAAAGGAGGAAAGCGTGGTTTGGCACCCCACCCGGAGAATACTGGGTAACCGCCGTTAGGCGGACACTCCCTGCCCCCTTCCAAAAGGGGTAAGAACGAGAGCGTCGTGGCTTCCAAAACCGCGACGCTTTCGTGCGTTTGATAACAGAATCGCTCGAATCCGTCCACCAAATTTTCGATCTAGGGTTAGCGGTCGTTTATTCGGCTGCCTTGATTCGCGTCTTTTAAGGCCCGCGCTTTGCCGGCTCTGGTGCGCGGACGTGGATCGATCCCACTACCAATTCCATGTCCCACAATGTGTCGCTAACCCACGCGCCATCGCCGGGGACATGCAAGCGACCTGTGCTCATGGCGGGCATTGCAATGAAGGAGATAGAGCGACAAAGTGTGGATATGGTTGCCTAGCTTCTTCGAGAAGTCGTTTCCTCAAGCGGGTGAACCGACCGTTGCCCCATGTGGAACGGAAGGTTGCTGCGCTCTGCGTATATGCTGAGGCGCTTGATGTCGGGGGTGCCTCCGACGTGCGGCCTGCGGATGCCTATGCAATCAGCGGGGCTATAGCAAATTTCTGTGCTTTCCAGTGCGGCTTAGATCAAGCATGCATTTATCAACTCCCGACAGCTTGGAATCCCGTTGGCCGCCCACAGCGATTAGCGCCACAATGCAAGACCTGTAGCGCGCGACAGGGTGGGTGGCTCAGAAATAACAAGAGGGATCGATAATGACGGATTCCATTCAACTCGCTCCTCCAAACTCCCTCTTCTTTCTGTCGGACATAGAGGATGACGGAACGGGACCGGAATTCGTCCCGGATCGCCTGATCCTGTCGACCCCATCCTGCATCTCGATCGGATGTCTCGCCTTTGTCGACGGCAAGACGACGTTGACGCTGGCGCCATCGACGGAACTCGATCTGAAGCTGCCGCCAGCGTTCACCGGCTTCCTGAAAACACCCAATCGTGGTGTACGTATCTCGACGGTCGAGCATCCCTCGCTGCTGAGACTGACAACGGGCACAGTGTCGAGCAAGTCCGAATCTGGGTCAATCGGCCCATCGAGCCGGACCGCATTATCATCGGGATCGGAGCGGCCTCCTGAGAGCCCCTCCCCCGCGTGACCCGGCCGCCTTACGCACTCTCCGGCACGAATGCCTGCTCCATCTCGCGGCGCAGATCGTAGGCCCTGGAGCCGGTGGGCGCCGCGATGTCGGCGTAGGTCACCGGCGAGCCCGCGTCGACCGGCCGGGTCAGCGTCACGCGATGGGCAAGGCCGATCGGCAGCGCGCCGTTCGCGAAGCTCCGGGCCGCCGGTATGGCCTTGCCATAGACCGTGTAGCCGCCTTCCCCGTCGAGAACCTCGCCCGCGCGAAGGTCTCGCTTGGCGATCGCCACCGCGTCGCCGCGCCAGGTTTCCGAAACGCCCGTCGCCTCGCCGCGCAGCGCCGCGTTGAGCACCGAGATCGATAGTTCCAGCCCGATCAGATGAAACGGCTTGTACATCGAGGCATAACGGCCGGTGGCGTCGGTCGGCAGCCCATATTGCTTGAAACAGGCGGCGGCGTAATCGTTCGGCGCCTTCAGGACGACATAGACACCCCAGCGCAGATCCCGGTAGACGGGCCGGCCGTCCCGCTCCAGCGAGGAGACGACCTCGACCATGCCGTCGCGGTCGAGCTGCCCGCCGACGTCCCGGGGGCGAAGGATATGAGCGAGATCGTCGACGCCGCAGGGCGGAAATGTCAGCCCGTCATCAGGCACCGACAGATCGCAGGCATTGGCGATGGCGGCCATCTCGATCGCCGACTTGGTGCCGTCGAGAAAGGAGTTGAACATCTGTGGGTTCATGCCGGCCGCGGCCGCCTCCTCCGGCGACAGACCATAGTGGGTCCAGACGTCGTCGGGCGTCACCTGGTGATAGGCTGGCAGATATTTCGTACCCTTGCCCGCCGCCGCGATGGTGAAGCCGGCCGAGCGCCCCCAGTCGACCATCTCGGCGACCAGCGCCGGTTGGTCGCCATAGGCCATCGAATAGACCACACCGGCCTCGCGGGCGCGCCGGGCCAGAAGCGGACCGCAGAGAACGTCCGTCTCGACATTGACCATGACCAGATGCTTGCCCGCGGCGATACATGCCAGCGCATGGGTAACGCCGGCCTCCGGCATCCCCGTCGCTTCGATCACCACCTCGACCCCCTCGGCCGAACAGGCATCGACGCCGGAATCGACGAACCGCGTTTCGCCGATCCGCGCCTCGTCCCAGCCGACATTCCGGCAGGTCTGACGCGCCCTGTCGGTGTCGAGGTCGGCGATGACCGCGACCTCGAGGCCCGGAATTGTCGGCACCTGCGACAGGAACATCGAGCCGAACTTGCCGGCGCCGATCAGCGCGACCGTAACCGGCCGGCCATCCTCACGGCGGCGGCGAAGCAAATGTTGCAGATTCAAGCGGTCGGCTCCTCTCCTGGCGCTAGTGGTCCGATTTCGACATTTGCATCCCGCTTGGAACACCCTCGCAAGCAAATGTCGAAATCAAAGGACCACTAGTAACTTTATAACCCTCGTGGATTTTTCAAATTTGACATTTGATCTCGAGTCCGCCGCACGTGGGTATCAAATGTCAAATTCAAATCCACTAGGCTCGACCTCCATCGAACGAAGCGCCTGTCTTCCCCGACCGGACGGCACGCGGAGCTTACGTTTCAGGCAACGGGGCGCGGTCTAGCCGAACCGCGCCACCAGTTCGGCCGCCAGCGCCGCGTCCTCGGAATCCCGTTCCACCCTGTTCGAGCGCACCAGACAGGCTTCCGACTTCAGGATCACCCCGTCGGTGAGGATCTTCAGATGATTGGCGGTCAGCGTCGAGCCGGTCGAGGTGATGTCGACGATGATGTCGGCCGAACCTGCCGCCGGCGCACCTTCGGTAGCACCCAGGCTCTCGACGATCCGATAGCTCTGGATGCCGTGCAGGCGGGTGAAGAAGCTCTGTGTCAGCCGCCAGTATTTGGTGGCGATCCGCAGCCGCCGCCCATGCCGGGCGCGGTAGGAGCCGGCGACGTCGCTCAGATCCTCCATCGTCTCGACATCGACCCAGGCGTCCGGCACCGCCACGACGACGTCGGCATGGCCGAAGCCGAGCCGCGCGACGATCTCGACGGCGCTGTCGGGCTCGGCGATCGTCTCCCGAACCAGATCCTCGCCGGTGATGCCGAAGTCGATCGCCCCGTCGCGCAGCTCCCGCGCGATTTCCGAGGCCGACAACAGCAGCACCTCGAGGCCCGGCGCGCCGCTGACCACGGTGCGGTAGCTGCGGGCGTTCTCGGCCGGCGCGACACTGATGCCCGCCGTGCCGAGCGCCGCCACGGCTTTTTCGTAGAGCCGCCCCTTGGACGGGATCGCCAGCGATACGGTCATGACTTGTCTCCCGCCTGGCCGGTCGCGGCGCCGATGCGGTCGAGCCAGAGCGCGAATCCGACGGCCGGGATCGGCGCAGCGGCGCCCAGCATGGTCAGCAGCCGGTCGTAGCGCCCGCCGCCGGCCAGCGGCTCGTCCGAGCCCTTCAGCCGCGCCTCGAAGACGAGGCCGGTATAATAGTCGATCGGCCGGCCGAAGGCGGCGCGATAGCGCACCGACGACAAATCGACACCGGCGGCGCGCAGCGCCAGATTGCGGGTCTCGAAGAACACAGCCGCCCGGCCAAGATCGAGATCGGCCGATTCCGCTAGACCGCGCAGCCTGTCGCCGGCCTCGCCGAGCGGGCAGTCGATGGCAAGGAACTGGCGCAAGAGGGAGAGCGGCGCGTCGTCCAGCCGCGCCTCGGCGACGGCGAGCTTTTCGATCAGCCGCACCGCGACCTCGCCGGGCGAGCGGCCGGCATGGGGCGGCAGTCCCGCCTCCTCCATGCGCGTGCGGATCGTCCGGGTCAGCGCGCCCTCCTCGCGGCGGCGGGCGAGATCGGCAAGCTCCGGATCGAGCCGGTCCAGCGTGCCGACACCGCCGGTCGCCAGCGATTTCAGCGCCGCGTCCAAGAGCCCGTCATGGCCGAAGGTGCGCACCAGCCTTCGCTGCCAGCCGTCGGGCAGGCCGAGCGCTTTGAGAAACGCCTCGAACAGGCCCTGATCGCCGAGCACGATGTCGAGGCCGGCCGGATCAACGCCGCAGGCGGCAAGCCCCGCCAGCGCGTCGGCCAGCGCCCGCGCGTCGGCGGTGGCGCGGTTCGCCTCGCCGAGATCCTCGATACCGGCCTGGAAGAACTCGCCCGGCCCGCTCGGCCGCTGGCGAAACACGAGGCCGAGATAGGAATAGCGGCGCGGCAGCGCCTCGCCGGCGCCGACATGGCCGAGGCAGACCGGAATGGTGAAATCGGGGCGCAGGCACAGATGCTCGCCCGCCTCCCCGCGCGTCAGGAAGATGCGGCGGCGCAGCGCCTCGCCGGCGGTGTCGAGATAGGGGTCGGCCGGCTGGATGATCGGCGCATGGACGCGGCGCGCCCCGCGTGCCTCGAACAGGGCGCCGAGCGCGGTCTGGAACGGAGCGGGCGCGGTGTCGCTCATCGGACGCATTCCGATAGCATTGCGTCGTAGCGCTTTGGTGAAATGGCCGCGGCGTAAAAGCCGCGGTTCTTCTCCCCGATGGGGAGAAGGTGGCTGCAAAGCAGCCGGATGAGGGGTACGTTAGCGGCATCAAACTCGACGACGGACAAAGCCCCCTCACCCGGCTGCTCGCCTTGCGCGCAGCCACCCTCTCCCCACGGGGGAGAGGAATGGTGCGAACCCGCCAGCGGTGAGTTGAGCTTCCGACCCATCGGTTTCATCGTTCGCGCTTGCCCTGATCGACGGCATTGGGGTCACGTTCCCCGCGTTCCTCGGCATGGCGGGCGAGAATGCGGCGGACGGCCGCGATCATCTCACCTTCGTCCACCATCTCCTGGCCGGCGCGGGCCTCGCGCCATTCGGCATTGTGCTCGATGGTTTCGGCGATGCGCTTGCCCTCGATCAGATCCTTGATCTGGACCTTTCCGGCCGCCTTTTCGTCGCCGCCCTGGATGATCACCACGGGGGCGTTGCGGCGGTCGGCATATTGCAGCTGCTTGCCGAACTGCTTCGGGTTGCCCTGGAACACCTCGACCGGCACCGGCGGCTTCGACGGATCGTCGTTCAGCGCGTCGCGCAGCTTCGTCGCCATTGCCTGATAGTCCGCCATGCGATCGCGGTCCATGACCGTGACCACCACCGGGCCGGGGCGTTCCGACACGTCGAGACGGCCGAGATTCTTCAGCGCCGTCTGCAACCGCGAGACACCGATGGAAAAGCCGGTCGCCGGCACCGGCTGGCTCATGAAGCGCGAGACGAGGCCGTCATAGCGCCCGCCGCCGCCGACCGAGCCGAACTGGACGGTCTGGCCCTTCTCGTTGACGACGTCGAACAAAAGCTCGGCCTCGAACACCGGGCCAGTGTAGTATTCGAGGCCGCGGACGACCGAGGGGTCGATGATCACCCGTCCATCGTCATATCCTGCGGCGCAGCAGGCCGCCCAGATATCTTTCAACTCAGGTAAGCCCGGAACCTCCGCTATGTCTCTATCACCAGCAAGAAGGCCAATGATCGAATCTGCACGAGTCTGTTGAACCTTTCGTACATTTTCATAAACGCCAGGATCAGCGCTGCCAGCGACAACCGTGCGAAGGTAACTTTCCGCTGCGCGATTGACGTTGAACATGTGTACGATCGTCTCAATCGAGTCTGCAGGCAGCCCCGCCCCCGGCGTGAAATCGCCCTCGCCCTCTTTGCCGCCATCCCAGCGCCCTTCGCCGAGCAACAGCCGAACGCCCTCGACGCCGAACTTGTCCAGCTTGTCGATCGCCCGGAGCACCGTCAGCCGGCGACCGGCGTTCTCCTCGCCGCCGAGGCCGATCGCCTCCAGGACGCCGTCGAGCACCTTGCGGTTATTCACCCGGATCACGTACTGGCCGCGCGGAATCCCCAGCGCCTCCATCGTGTCGGCCATCATCATCGCCATTTCGGCATCGGCCGAGACGTTCGGCGCGCCGACGATATCGGCGTCGAACTGCATGAACTGGCGAAACCGCCCCGGCCCCGGCTTTTCGTTGCGGAAGACAAGTCCCGCCCGGTAGCTGCGATAGGGTTTCGGCAATGTCTCGTAATTCTCCGCGACATGGCGGGCCAGCGGCGCGGTGAGGTCGTAGCGAAGGCTCATCCACTGCTCGTCGTCGTCCTGCAGCGAGAACACGCCGGCATTCGGCCGGTCGGCATCGGGCAGGAACTTGCCCAGCGCGTCGGTGTATTCGAATAGCGGCGTCTCGACCGGCTCGAAACCGTAGGTCTCGTAGACCCGCCGGATGGTGGCGAGCATGTCGGCCTCGGCGCGCAGATCGTCGGCGGTCCGATCGACAAAGCCGCGCGGCACCCGCGCCTGGACCCTCGTCGGTTTCTTCTTCTTTTCAGCCATGATGACGCAGCGATCCGGATGGGTTCGATGGGCGCGCGGGGCGCCGACAGTTGCGGGCGTTCCCGTAACCCGTGCGGCAAATTTCGGCAAGGCGACGGGTTTGGGTGGGGCGCCATCGGGCATGGCTGCGTGACATCGGATGGCTGGACGTCGCCGAGATCGGCGCCTTCTCGCCCCTTGTAGGAGAGAAAGCCTTTTCGCGGGCTTAGGCCGAGCGCAGCGAGGCGCAAACCACAGAAAAGGCAAGTGAGGGGTGTCACCGAGCCAACCGCCGCCGCGATGGCGGACAAGTCGCCCAACACCCACCCATCCTTCACCGTCGACGATAAGGGCGCCGGCCTCTGAGCTTCGTCATCCCGGCCCTGAGCCGGGACCCATGCCGCGATGTTTGTCCCACCCTCTCCGGTGACGGATCGGCGGTTCGGGCGGCTTGGCATGGATCCCGGCTCAAGGCCGGAATGACGACCGTGTTTGGTGTCGCGGCCTTCCTATCCACCGTGGCAACAGACACTATGGCTCTGACGAAGCTGGCCTAGAGGCGCTTGTTGAACAAGGAGTTCTGAAACCGTGACGCTAGTGTCAGAAAAGAATCTCGGCGGGATGGCAGTTGATGAGCTTTTGGCAGCCTACGTCGCTTTGTGTCTGCGGCAGTTCGATGCAAACGAGGTCGAGGATTCTCGCCGCTACAACGCGACATTTCCCATCGTGATGGCGATCGAGACGGAACTTGAGAGCCGCGCAGGCGATCAAAGACGGGCGCTGATGGGGCTGTTCGATCATCCAAACATCCAGGTGCGACCACAAGCCGCTCGTGCATGCCGCTCAGTCGCCCCCGTAGCTGCCGCCGCGTTGTTAGAGGAAATCAGAGCCTCCCAACGTTTCCCACAAGCAGCCGACGCCGGCATGTGGCTTCGCGGCGCGCGGAGAGATGCGGCCAAGCGGAAGCACTGAAGCCATGACACGAGCAAAACGCGGCGAACTGACGATCGAACAACTGGTCACCCGTTACTCCGAAATCGGAGTGGCGCAGGAATGTCGATCCGGGCCTGGGATCAGGGTATCTACAAGCCGGAGTGAGGCGATGCCGACGCTACGAAATGCGAAGGTTCTGAAATGATGACCGCACCCCAACTTACCGAACTCACGGTCGAAGAAATCGTCCGAGAGTACATCGCGATCGGCCTCGCCCAGGACAAGGCGATAGAAGCGGACGACGCCAGCACGTTCAATCGGCTGGCGCGTCGCCAGCTCGCGTATGAGAAAGAACTGAAACGCCGCGAAGGCGATCAGCGACGGGCGCTGGTTCCGCTGCTCGAACATTCCAACGCGCAAATCCGTTTGAACGCGGCCCACGCGACGCTCATCGTGGCACCGCTCCTGGCGCGCGAGACGCTGGAAGCCGTCGCGGCATGGGCGTCCGGACCCCAGGCTCTCGATGCGGGAATGGCGATTCAGATGCTCGATAATGGACGGTTCGTTCCGGAGTAAGGCTCGCAATGCGCAATGGGAGCTGACAGACGCGATTTGTGGATCGGCCTCGCCAGGCTCTGGAACGAAGGGATTCTCAAGCCGTGAGACCGATCAATCTGACGACCGCGAGCGTCGACGATCTCGTCGCCTATTTTGCCGAATTGGGGGTGGCGGAGGACGAGGCGGAGTTGCGATCCGCCCAAGCGACCATCAACCGACTGGTGCGGCGGCGATTTGCCGTGGAGAACGAATTGAAGGCGCGCCCCGGCGACCAGCGGCGCCAGCTCAGCCGCTATTTCAACCATCCGAATATTCAGGTGCAGCTGAACGCGGCGACCGCGACGCTCGCCTTGTTTCCGGCGGAGGCGCGGCGCAAGATCGAGGAGATCGCGAGTTGGAAGGTCGGACCCTATGAGCTGGAGGCTGGCATGCGATTGGCCGCTTTGGACGACGGAACCTTCATCCCGCAGTAGCGATCCTACGTTCGCACCGGCCGCGCGAATGCCGCGCGCTCGGCCTCACAGGCCACGCGCACGCAACAGCCCTCAACATGGTCGTTGACGAAGCCCATCGACTGCATGAAGGCATAGACCGTGGTTGGGCCGACGAAGCTGAATCCGGCCTGCTTCAGAGCCTTGGACAGACGCGTCGAGGCCGGCGTTACCGGGTTGGCGGCAAGCCAGGCGCCAGTCAGAACCTCCGGCCGCTCGTCGGAACCGGGTTCATGCGCCCATAGGAAGGCCGCGAGCGAGCCGTGTTCGACACGGATGTCGCGCGCGCGGCGGGCGTTGTGGATCGCCGAGACGATCTTGCCGCGATGCCGGATGATGCGGGCATCGAGAACCAGGCGTTCGACGTCGGTCTCGGTCATTGCCGCGACCGGGTCGATGGAAAAGCCGTGAAAGACCTCGCGAAAGGCATCGCGCTTTCTGAGGATAGTCAGCCAGGAGAGCCCCGCCTGAAACCCTTCCAGGCAAAGCTTTTCGTAAAGCCGGTCGTCGTCGGCCGAGGGGCGGCCCCATTCGCGGTCGTGATAGGCACGATAGGCGGCGTCGCCGCCGTGCCAGGCGCAGCGCAAAAGGCCATCCTCGCCGCGGATCAGGCCGGCTGGAACGGTGGCGTCGATGGCGGACGGCTGCGAAACGGTAGCGCTCATCGGTCACGTCATCGCAGCCCTCATTGTGGGTGGCAAGTACGCTCTTGTGCGCTCATGCCAACCCGCGGCGATAACGAAGCATTAACCCTACCGCGATCTTGCTGAACGTCCGCATTCGATCCGTCCGTGAATTTACGGTTTTCTCGTTCTTTCCGGCCAGTCTGGGCACTAAGGGGCCTCGTGCCCCGCGACCGATCAACGGAACGAGTCCCATGAAGCGAACGAAAGCCTGCTTGATTCTCGCGGCCTTGGTGGCGGCGTTGGCGGCCCCGTCGGCCAGCTTGGCCCATGACAGCTATAACAATCCGGCCGCCGTGCCGCTACCGCCGCATCTCAGCGCCGAACGGGTGTTGCAGCTGACACCCGGCAGCGGCGTCGTGCCGGGTTATTACGGCGCCGCCGTGCGGCGCCCGGCTGTCGCCCGCTCCGGTGTGATGCTCGCGACGACGCCGGTGCTGATCGAACAGCCGGTGCGGATACCTACCGTCTACGCCGCGCCGGGCGCGGTCGCCGCTCCGCAGGGCGTGGTTCTGGCGCACGCCCAAGGTCGACCCGTGGCGCCGCAGCGCGCGCTCGACCCCGTGTATTTGCCGCAGGACGTCGCCTATGGCGGCAAGGAGGCGCCCGGCACGATCGTCATCGATACAAAATCGAAATTTCTCTATCACGTCGGCAAGAACGGCAACGCCCGCCGCTACGGCGTCGGGGTCGGCAAGCAGGGCTTTAGCTGGCGCGGCACCGAAAAGATCAGCCGCAGGGCCGAATGGCCGAGTTGGACGCCGCCGAAGGAAATGATCACCCGCGAGCGCAAGAAGGGCCGCATCCTGCCGGCGCGCATGGAAGGCGGCGAGGCCAATCCGCTCGGCGCGCGGGCGCTCTATCTCGGCTCGACGCTTTACCGCATCCACGGCACCAACCAGCCCTGGACGATCGGCAAGGCCGTCTCCTCCGGCTGCATCCGCATGCGCAACCAGGACGTGGTGGAGCTCTACAGCAAGGTAAAGGTCGGCACCAAGGTCATCGTCCGCTGACCGGACGGCCGGCGCGCAGGCACGGATCCGTGTAGCGCTCTTTCCGAAACAGCACCGAATAACATAACGTAGCGGCAAGGATCCGCTTGGGACGCGGCATCCGCGCTGGAACAGGAAACGCAAGCAATGAACAAATGGACGCAATGGGCGGCAGCCGGCCTGGGAGCGGCCTTGGCGCTGGTGCTGACCGTCGAGGCCGGCGCACAGGAAACCCGGCGCTACGATTACGCCACCAACTCCTGGGTGACGGCAAGCGCTGCCACGCCCCAGGGCCGGCGACTTTCCCAGCGCCGCCCGGCGGCCAAGTTCGAGCGGACGCAAGTGCGCATCGACACCAAGGAAAAGCCCGGCACGGTGATCGTCGATTCGAGCAAGAAGTATCTGTATTTCGTCGAGGGCAACGGCATGGCGACCCGCTACGGCGTCGGCGTCGGCAAGGAAGGCTTCGGCTGGTCCGGTCGCATGAGCGTGGGCCGCAAGGCGGAATGGCCGGGCTGGACGCCCCCCGCCACGATGATCGCGCGCGAGCGCAAGAAGGGTCGCATCCTGCCTGCCTACATGAAGGGCGGCCCCGGCAACCCGCTCGGCGCGCGGGCTCTGTATCTTTATCGCGGCGGTCGCGATTCGCTGTTCCGCATCCATGGCACCAACCAGCCCTGGACCATCGGCCAGAACATGTCGTCGGGCTGCATCCGGATGATGAACGAAGACGTCGAGCACCTCTACAGCCGGGTGCCGAGCGGCTCGAAGGTGGTAGTCATCGGCCCTCGCGGCGAGGGATCGAAGGGCGTTTATGCCGAGCGCGGCGCGGTCAAGACCGACGTCCTCTCGGTGCTGTTCGGCGGCTGAACGCCGGACGCGATTGCGGCCTATTGACCACGGCCCGCCGGCAATGGCGGGCCGTTTCGCGTTCGGCGACAACGTTTCTTATTCAGCGGCCTGCAGAGCGGGCTCGACGCGTGGCTCGACGCCCGCAAGGCTGGCCGGTTTCTCGCCGCCGAACGCCCAGTCCAGCAGTTCGACCGTGTGCAGGATCGGGATCGCCGTCGCCGAGCCGATCTGCGTCATGCAACCGATATTGCCGGTCGCGAGCGCTTGCGGTGCGAGACTCTCGATGTTCTTCACCTTGCGGTCGCGCAACGTGGCGGCGATCTCCGGCTGCAGGATGTTGTACGTGCCGGCCGAGCCACAGCACAGGTGCCCTTCCGGGACATCGCGAACCGTGAAGCCGGCTTGGGCGAGCAGCACCTTCGGCGCCATGGTGATCTTCTGGCCATGCTGCATCGAGCAGGCCGAGTGGTAGGCGACGACGAGGTCGGTCGCGTTCACCGGCAGCGGCAATGCGAGGTCCGACAAAAACTCGGTGACGTCCTTGGCCAGCGCCGAGACCTTCGCGGCCTTTTCGGCATAGGCGGGGTCGAGCCGGAGCATGTGGCCGTAATCCTTGATCGTCGTGCCGCAACCGGACGCCGTGATCAGCACCGCGTCGAGCCCGCCTTCCTCGGCGGTGCGTGTCCAGACGTCGACATTGCGGCGGGCGAAGCCGAGCGCTTCGTCCTCCTGGCCCATGTGATGGACGAGCGCGCCGCAGCAGCCCTCCCCCTTCGGCACCACGACCTCGACGCCGAGCCGGTTGAGCAGCCGCACCGTCGCCTCGTTGATCTTCGGGTCGAGCACCGACTGAGCGCAGCCGGTCAGAAGCGCGACGCGTTTTTGCCGGGGTCCCTCGGCGGTGTGGACGGCCGGATCGTTGATCGCCGCTTTCGCCGGCACGCTGGATGGCGCGAGCCTGAGCATCGCGGCGAAGGGTTTTAGCGGCTTGATCGCGGCAAAGACCGGCGCAAGCGGGCGGCCGAGCCGCGCCATCGTCAGGCTGGCGCGGAAGCGCGCCGGATAGGGCAGCGTCATTGCCAGCACGCGGCGGATCATCCGGTCCATGAACGGTCGCCGATAGGTCTTGGCGATATGCACGCGGGCATGATCGACGAGGTGCATGTAGTTCACATCGGCCGGGCAGGTCGTCATGCAGGCGAGGCATGAGAGGCACCGGTCGATATGGGTGACGGTCTTCGCGTCCGCCGGCCGGTCGTGCTCCAACATCTCCTTGATCAGGTAGATGCGGCCGCGCGGGCTATCGAGCTCGTTGCCGAGCGTGACATAGGTCGGGCAGGTCGCGGTGCAGAAGCCGCAATGCACGCATTTACGAATGATCTGTTCGGAATGCGCGACGTCGGGATTGTCGAGCTGGGCGGGGGTGAAGGTGGTTTGCATAGTTATCCCATCTTGCCCGGATTGAGCACGCCCATCGGGTCGAACTGCTCCTTCAGCCGGCGTGACAGCGCCGCAAGCGGACCGGGCTGCGGCTGGAACACCTCAGTCGCGGTCCTGACGCTGTCGGAGGCCCGCACCAGCGTCGCGTGGCCGCCGCCGAAGCGGGCGATTGTCTCGCGCACCAGCGCCGCTTCGGGCTCGCCCTCCAGGCGCATCCAGACCAGCCCGCCCTGCCAGTCGTAATAGGCGTCGATACCGGTCTGCATTCGCAGACTCATGACGATTTCATGGCCGCGCGTCGGCATCACCGACAGGCGCCAGACCGGCTTGGTCGTACCGTCGACGAAGGGCCGCACGTCGCGGACGTCGCGCCAGACCGCGCGGGACGCCTCGGCCTCGAGCGTCTCCAACGGTGCCACCTTGGCGAGCGCCGCGCCGAGATAGGCGGCGCGTGCCTTCACCGACGGGCCGAAGCCCTCGAGCCGGATCAGCGTAGCCGCGTCCTTGCCGAGCGCACCGTCGGCGACGCGCCCCGCCACATAGGCCGGCAGATGCGCCGCGCCCGATGCCTCGGCGGAGGAGCCCATCGCCGCCGCCATCGCGCCGGCCGCCGCGTCGTCGTCGAGACCGCGCAGCACCAGCGTCGTCTCGGTCTCGGTTTTCGGCAGCACCTTGATCGTCACGTCGGTCAGCACGGCGAGCGTGCCATAGGAGCCGGTCAGCCCCTTGGACAGATCGTAGCCGGTGACATTCTTGACCACCCGGCCGCCGGACTTGAACATTTCGGCGCGACCGGAGACCGCGTGAACGCCCAGCACGTGGTCCCGCGCCGCCCCCTGTTTCAGGCGGCGTGGACCGGCGAGATTGCAGGCGATGACGCCGCCGATCGTCCCCTGCCCCGGCTCCAGCCCGTGCAGCGGGCCGTAATCCATCGGCTCGAATTCGAGACGCTGGTTGTTGTCGTCGAGCAGACGCTCGATCTCGGCGATCGGGGTGCCGGCCCTGGCCGACAGCACCAGTTCCTCGGGCTCGTACAAGGTGACGCCGGTCATCCCGGCCAGCGACAGCGTGCGCGCCGCCTGCACGGGACGGCCAAGGCCGCGCTTGGAGCCAGTGCCCTCGACAACGAGCGGCGCTTCGGCCGACACCGCCGCGGCGACGAGGTCGCGGAGATCGCCGGGCGTTTCGGGGCGAAGCGTGGTTTGAGCGAGGTCGATCGCCTTTGGGGATGGCGTAACGGTCATGCCAAATCCGTCCGTGCGTAGAGGTCGCGGACGGTGCAGGCAAAGCCGAATTCGGGCAATTCGATGCGATCCTCGGGCGAGCGGAAGACGCGCCCCTGCCAGTCGTTCGTTCGCGACCAGACCTCGACGGCCATGTCGGTCTGGGAAAGGATCAGAATATGCAGGCAGTCGGGGGGATCGGCATAGCGCAGGCGCTTGGTGCTGATGTAGTCGCGCGTGTTGGTGTCCGACAGAACCTCACCGGCCAAGTAAAACCTTTCAGCGAAATACACACCGGTTGGAATGCGATCAACGATAGCGACATCGACCTGAGGACGGAAGCCTGGATGGGCCGGAACCGCTAGGCCGATTTCCCGCATGGCGTCGAGATCCGGTCTCGACTCATCGAGCGCGTCGTTGAGAAGCCGTTCCAGATTCGATCCAATCCGTTGATGCTTGAGGCTTGGCGGATGCATCATCTGAATCGGCTCCCCATCGATCAACTCCCATCGTTCGTCATCCGAGCGCGCTTCCAAGAATTTAAGAAAGCGAGCCTCGTCCATCGGCGGGGCGTCCCTCATCGACGGCAGCATTTCGATCGCGCTCATGATCAGAACCGCGGCAGGTCGGGAAACGCGACCTGCCCCTTGTGGACATGCATGCGGCCGAGTTCGGCGCAGCGGTGAAGAACGGGGAACATCTTGCCCGGATTGAGCAGATGCTTGTCGTCGAAGGCGCATTTGACCCGCTGCTGGTGCTTCAGATCGTCTTCGGAGAACATCTCCGGCATCAGGTCGCGCTTTTCGACGCCGACGCCATGCTCGCCGGTGAGCACCCCGCCGACTTCCACGCAGAGCCGCAAGATGTCGTTGCCGAATTCCTCGGCCCGGTGCAGTTCGCCCTCCTTATTGGCATCGTAGAGGATCAGCGGGTGGAGGTTACCGTCGCCGGCGTGGAAGACGTTGGCGACACGCAGATCGTATTTTTCCGACAGCGCCTTCATGCCGGCGAGCACCCTCGGCAGCTGCTTGCGGGGGATGGTGCCGTCCATGCAGTAATAATCCGGTGAAATGCGCCCGACCGCCGGGAAGGCCGCCTTGCGCCCGGCCCAGAAGGCCGTGCGTTCTTCTTCCGACTGCGAGACCTTGGCGGTGACCGCACCATTGGCCTTGGCGATCGCCTCGACCTCGACAAGCAGATGGTCGACCTCGGCGGCGGGACCGTCGAGCTCGACGATCAAGAGCGCCTCGACATCGCGCGGGTAGCCGGCATGAACGAAGTCTTCCGCCGCATTGATGGCGAGGCGGTCCATCATCTCCATGCCGCCGGGGATGATGCCCTTGGCGATGATCGCGGCAACGCATTCGCCGGCCTGTTCGGATGTCGGGAAGCCCAGCAGCACGGCCCGCGCCGTCTCAGGGCTTTGCAGGATGCGCACGGTCACCTCGGTGACGACGCCGAGCAGGCCTTCCGAACCGGTCATCAGGCCGAGCAGATCGTAGCCTTCAGCGTCGAGATGCTTGCCGCCGAGACGCATCACCTCGCCCTCGATGGTGACCAACTCCACCCCGATCACGTTGTTGGCCGTCAGCCCGTATTTGAGGCAGTGGACGCCGCCGGAGTTCTCCGCAACATTGCCACCGATCGAACAGGCGATCTGCGAGGACGGATCGGGCGCGTAATAGAAGCCCTGGCCCTCCACGGCCTTGGTGATGCCGAGATTGGTCACGCCCGGCTGCACCACCGCGCAACGGTTATCGTAGTCGATCTCGAGGATTCGGTTGAACTTCGACAGGACCAGCAGGACGCCGTCCTCGAGCGGCAGCGCGCCGCCGGAGAGCGACGTGCCGGAGCCCCGCGGCACCACCGGGATATCCTCGGCGTGACAATATTTCAGAACCCTGGCGACCTGCTCGACCGTCTCCGGCAGCACCACGACCAGCGGCATCTGGCGATAGGCGGTCAAGCCGTCGCTTTCGAAGACGCGCATCTCGTTCGCTGCATCGACGACGCCTTCGCCGGGCACGATCGCCCTGAGCGACGTAACGATCGCGGCGCGGCGATCGAGGATCGCCTGGCTCGGCTTCGGCATCATGACCGACATGGACGGAACTCCCTAAACTGCAGTCCGAAGGTAAGCCCGCGGCGGCGCTTCGTCCACCGCGGCGGCCTCCTGTCCCTCGTCCTCAATGATCGGCGGCGGAACGGTTCATATGCCGCTTGCGGATGCGGCGCACGACCAGCCAGACACCGAGTAGCGCGACCGGCACGAAGGCAGCGATCAACACGGGCTGGGCGATCGGAAATCCTTCGTATTCCAGACCTTTGGCGACATAGGCGAAGAGGCCGACCACGTAATAGCCGATCGCCGCGACCGACAGGCCCTCGACCGTCTGTTGCAGGCGCAGCTGCAGCTGCGCGCGGTTGTCCATCGAGCGCAGAAGATCGCGATTCTGGTGCTCCAGCTCTACGTCGATGCGGGTGCGCAAGAGGTTCGCCGCCCGCGCCAGCTTTTTCGACAGCGTAGCCTGGCGCTCCTCGATGGACCGGCAGGTGCGCATCGCCGGCGCCATGCGTCGTTTGAGAAACGCCGACCAGCTTTCCTGACCCGGGATCGGCTGTTCCACCAGGGCGTTGAGCCTTTCGCGGACGATTTCGTCATAGGCCCGGCTCGCCCCGAATCGGTAGAGAACCGAGGCTGAAGACGCTTCGACCTCGGCCGCGGCGAGAGTGATTTCCTGAAGCAGCGAGCGGCTGTCCTCGCCGCCCTCCCGCATCTCCTCGGTAATGCCGGCGAGCCGCGCCTCCAGCTGCGTGACCACCGGGCCGATGGATTGCGCCAGCGGCAGGCCGAGCAGCGCTAAAGTGCGGTAGATTTCGATTTCGACCAGCCGCATGGCGAGCGCCCCGGCGCGTGCGGGCGGCAGGCCGTCGTCGAGCACCAGGATGCGGGTCAGTCCATCGCCGTCCTGACGAAAGTCGGTCGCGGCATGGGCCAGCCCGCCATCCATGATGGAATAGCAAAAGCTCGCCTTGTCGAAGCCGGGCAGCGAGGCCTCGCCGGCCTCGTCATGGGGCCGGATTTCCAGGCGGACGCCGGCGATGAAGGGACCGGGCGCGCGAAACTCGGCGCCGAAAGGATGCCCCTCGAACGGGTCGCCGAAGCGCGCGGGCGGCGGCCCTTCCCAGGAATAGGTCGAAAACTCGGTGTGACGCTCCCAACGCAGCCGGCCCTTGCCGAAGTCGAAGGAGTGGGTTCGGGCACCGGAGGCGGGCGGCGCGACGCCTCGGCGCGTCGACATTTCGGAGAGGATCGCGATGTCGCGTTCGCCTTGATCTTCCATCATGAAAGCCAGAACGATCAGCGCGCCGGGTGTCGCGATCAGCGGGAACGGGCGCGCGTGCAGTTCGCCGAGTACCGCCGCGCGGCGCGGATCAGGCTCGAACGTCTCGAAGGCGCTTTGCTTGAATGTCGTATTAGCCATCATCCCTTGCGCCTTTCGTGTCGCGAGCGTGCTAGCCGAAACGAGAGATGAACGGAAGCCGCCGAGCGCGGGAAGATATTGCAGCGCAGACGAAACGAGCCCAAAAGGAGCGGAATGGGCGTCGAGGCGCCGGGAGCTTGGCAGGCGGCTCATACGCCGCGGAAAATCATCTGGGAGAGGGCATGGCCGACATCGACCATACAACCAATCGCAACGAAGAGCGGTCCACCACGCCCGAGGTCGCGCTCTTCGTCACCTGCCTGGTCGATTTGTTCCGGCCGAGCGTCGGCTTCGCGGCGATCAAGCTGATCGAGGATTCCGGCTGCCGGGTGAGCGTACCGACGGCGCAGACTTGCTGCGGCCAGCCCGCTTATAATTCCGGCGACCGGGCCGATACGCGCGCGATCGCCGAGCAGGTGATCGCGACGTTCGAGGGCTTCGACTATGTCGTCGCGCCGTCCGGCTCCTGTTCGGCGATGCTGAAGAAGCACTATCCCGAACTCTTCGCCGGCGATGCGAAATGGGAAGCGCGGGCGGCGGCGTTTTCCGACAAGGTCCACGAGCTCGTCAGCTTCCTCGCCGACGTCCGCGGCGTCACCGCCGTCGAAGCCAAGGTCCAGGGCACGGCGACCTATCACGATTCCTGTTCGGGCCTACGCGAACTCGGCGTCAAGGCGCAGCCGCGAAAGCTGCTCGAATCGATCGAGGGGCTCCAACTGACCGAACTGAAGGAAGCCGAGGTCTGCTGCGGCTTCGGCGGGACCTTCTGCGTGAAATACCCCGACATCTCCAACGCCATCGTCACCAAGAAGGCCAAGCATGTCGCCGCCAGCGGCGCCGACATGCTGCTGGCCGGCGATCTCGGCTGCCTGATGAACATGGACGGCAAACTGAAGCGCGAAGGCATCGCCGTGGAAGTGCGCCATGTGGCCGAGGTACTGGCCGGCATGACCGACACGCCGCCGATCGGCGGCAAGCTGTGACACGGATCGTCAACGGCGAAGCCCGCCTGCCCCTTTCCAAATGTCCCGCCGAATGCCCCTATACGATCGAGCAATCGCGCGATCACGACTGGATGTCCGAGTAACCGATGCAGATCACCTCCCAGACCTTCAAGGCCAATTCCGTCAAGGCGCTCGCCGATGTCGAGCTGCAGCGCGCCCTCGGCAATGTCGAGCGCGGCTTCATTGCCAAGCGACAAAAGGCCGTCGACGCTCTTCCCGAGTTTGACGCGCTGCGCGACAAAGCGCGCGAGATCAAGAATCACACGCTGAAGCACCTCGATCTGTACATCGAGGCCTATGTGGCGAAGGTCGAGGCATCCGGCGGCATTGTGCATTTCGCCGAGGATTCCGAGCACGCCCGGCGGATCTTCCTCGACATCGCCAAGCGGCGGAAGGCGAAGACCGTCACCAAGGGCAAGACGATGATCTCCGAGGAGATCGGCCTGAACGAGTTTCTCGAAGCCAATGGCATCACTCCGGTCGAGACCGACCTCGGCGAATACATCATCCAGCTTCGCGGCGAGCATCCGAGCCACATCATCGCGCCCGCGGTTCACGTCAACCGCGACCAGGTCGAGGCGGATTTTCGCCGCGTCCATGTCGATCTCGACCCGAAACGCGACCTGACCGCGCCGGAGACGCTGCTCGGCGAAGCCCGGCAGATCCTGCGCCAGAAATACGGCGAGGCCGACATCGGCGTCACCGGCGCGAACTTCCTGATCGCCGAGACCGGCTCGTCGGTGATCGTCACCAACGAGGGCAATGGCGACCTCACCCAGCTTCTGGGCAAATGCCACGTCGTGCTGGCCTCGATCGAGAAGCTGGTGCCGACGCTGGAGGACACCGCCCAGATTCTGCGGGTTCTCGCCCGTTCGGCCACCGGCCAGGACATGAGCGTCTACACCACCCTGTCGACCGGACCGAAGCGGGCCGAAGACCCCGACGGGCCGGAGGAATACCACGTCATCCTGCTCGACAACGGCCGTTCCAACATGCTCGGCACCGAGTTCGAGGAGATGCTGCGCTGCATCCGCTGCGGCGCCTGCATGAACCACTGCCCGGTCTACCACGCCGTCGGCGGCCATTCCTATGGCTGGGTCTATCCCGGGCCGATGGGCGCCGTGCTCACCCCGTCGCTGATCGGCGTCGATAAGGCCGGGCATCTGCCGAACGCATCCACTTTCTGCGGCCGCTGCGAAAGCGTCTGCCCGATGCGGATTCCGCTGCCGAAGATGATGCGGCATTGGCGCGAGAAGGAATTCGAAAGCCATCTGCAGCCGACCACCCAGCGCGCCGGCCTTGGCGCCTGGGCGTTTTTGGCGCGGCGGCCGAAGCTCTACCGCGCCGCCGTCTCCGTCGCGATGCCGATGCTGAAAGTTCTCGGCGGAAAAAAGCGCCGCTTTACGTCGCTGCCGCTGGCCGGCGGCTGGACCAAATGGCGCGACCTTCCCGCTCCGGAGGGCCGCACCTTCATGCAGGAATACGCGCAACGAACGGGCGGAACGGAGGCCAACCGATGAGCGGCTCGACACGCGACGCAGTGCTCGGCCGCATCCGCCGGTCCAACGGCGCCCGGCCCGGCGACCCCGAGCGCCAACGCATCGTCGAGGCGCGGCTGGCCGGCGCGCCGAAGGGCATCGTGCCGCAGCGCGGGCAGTTGCCGCACGCCGATCAGGTCGCGCTGTTCGTCAAGATGGCCGAGAAGGCTGACGCCACGACGGCGCAGATCGCCAGCTATGGCGATCTGCCCGCCGAAGTCTCGCGCTGGCTGCGCGACAACAATTTTCCCGCCGATCTGCGCCTGGCAGAGGACCCGCGCCTCACCGGCGCCGATTTCGGCGCCACCGCGCTGACCCTGCGACGCGGCGCGTCGGACGGCAACGACCTCAACGCTCTCTCCCATGCCGAAAGCGGCATCGCCGAGACCGGCACGCTGGTGCTCGTCTCCGGCACGGACAACCCGACCAGCCTCAACTTTCTGCCCGAAAACCACATCGTCGTCGTCAAGGCCGAGGACATCGCCGGCGACATGGAGGCGACCTTTCCGGCGATCAGGCAGCGCTACGGCAAGGGCGAGATGCCGCGCTCGCTGAACTTCGTCACCGGCCCGTCGCGCTCCGGCGACATCGAGCAGACGCTGCTGCTCGGCGCGCATGGTCCGCGGGCGCTGCACATCGTGGTGGTGGGGTGACGGAACAGCGGCCGGCGATCAAACGAAGCGATTCCGGCCGACATTTTCTCAGGCGAGATAAGGCCCGGTCGGAAATTCGACGCCGTCGAAAATCTCCGCCAGCGGCAGTTCGATGCCGAGCACCGGGACCAAAGCGGCCGTCTCCATTCCGGAGAGACGGCTCTCGATCCATTCGCCGCCGTCGTTTCGCTCGAAAACGAACACCTCCGGCCGGTTCGGCTCGACATAGAGGATCGTGCGGAGCGAGGCGACAGCCTTGTATTCGGCGAGCTTGCCAGCCGTGTCGAAATCCCGCGTCGTCGGCGAAAACACTTCGATCACGAGCACTGGTTCGTTCGCGATAAGTGCATCCGGATCAGTCTGGTTGCAATCCACGCCGGCATCCGGACGCCGGACCTGGCCGGGCAGCGTCTCAATGCAGAAGTCCGCAGTGAATGGCTTACATGGATTGCCCCGCAATCTCTGGCGGAGCTCGGCCAGAATATTGAGGACAATGTTGTCGTGTCGGGCGCTTGCCCCAGCCATCAGTTCAACCGGAAAACCGCCGACGAGTTCGAAACGCCCCGGCCGGTCCAACTGCCAGGCGAGAAACTCCTCCACCGACCAGTGCCGCGCTGCCGCCTGGCTCATCGTCTCGATGTCTCCCCGGATCGTCGATCTCGGCGGGAAATGTATCACGAAACAAGCTTGCCGCCATAGAACGAGCGAGGCGCCTGCCCGCATCGCACAGGGATGTTTCTCGGCCCCGCCGAGCCTCACAACCGCCGCGGCGGCTGAGTCCACCTCTGGACAAAACCACCGAAAGCAGGATTTGTGGCGCGGAAATCCATTCCCTGGAGCCTCTGGCCATGCCCGTCGATCCCGCCATCCTCGCCGCCTTCGTCCTGGCCTCGGCGATCCTCGTGGTCATTCCCGGCCCGACCATCGTCATGGTCGTCGGCCAGGCGCTCGCCCATGGCCGGCGCACGGCGCTCGCCAGCGTCGCCGGCGTCGGCCTCGGCGACCTGATCGCGGCCAGCCTGTCGCTGGCCGGCGTCGGGGCGCTGCTCGCCACCTCGGCCGGCGCCTTCGCTGCGCTGAAATGGCTGGGCGCGGCCTATCTGATCACTATCGGCATCAGGATGTGGCGCTTCCCGGTGAGCTTTACCGCCGAAGCGGCGACTATCGTCGAGACGCGCCGGCGCATCGTCTTTCGCGACGCCTTCCTGGTCACCCTGTTCAACCCCAAGGGTATCGTGTTCTTCGTCGCCTTCGTGCCGCAGTTCATCGACCAGGCGAAGCCTTACGCGGAACAGGCGACGCTCTTCGTCGGCGTTTTCGTGCTGCTTGGAATCGTGAACGCGTATCTCTACGCGCTGCTGGCAACGACGGCCCGCGGCTTCATCCGGCGGCCGCGCGTCCTCAAGGCCGCGACGCGCACCGGCGCCGCTTGTCTGATCGGCGCGGGTGTGCTCTCCGCCTTCGCGCGCCGGCCGGCTTGAGAAAGGTCCGTCCGCAGATGCCGAGTCATGATTTCCGGAGCCCGCGGCTGTTCGTCGAGAACGATCTGTCGGAAGGGCGGGCCGTGCCCGCTACGCCGGTGCAGGCAAACTATCTCCTGAACGTCATGCGTCTCGGCGAGGGCGACACGGTGCTTGCCTTCAACGGGCGCGACGGCGAATGGCGCTGTGATCTCACCAAGCCAGCCAAGAAGAAGCTCGATCTTTTGCCGCGCCAACGAGCGCGCGACCAGACGCCGCCGGCGGATCTGCATTATCTGTTCGCGCCGCTGAAACACGCCCGCCTCGACTACATGGTGCAAAAGGCCGTCGAAATGGGCGCCGGCGTCTTGCGGCCGGTAATGACGCAGCATGTGCAGGCCTCGCGGCTCAATATCGAGCGGATGCGGGCGAATGCCGTCGAGGCGGCGGAACAATGCGGCATCCTGTCGATCCCCGAATGCCACGAGCCTGTGAAGTTCTCCGACATGATCGCCAGTTGGGACCGCTCCCGGCATCTGGTCTTCTGCGACGAGCGCGAGGACGCCGAGAGCCCGATCGAGACGCTGCGGGCGCTGCCACAGGGGTCGCTGGCGCTGCTCATCGGCCCCGAGGGCGGCTTTTCGGCGGAGGAACGCGCGACGCTCCAGACCGCCGAATTCGTCACCGCGATCTCGCTCGGGCCGCGAATCCTGCGCGCCGACACGGCGGCGGTCGCCGCTCTGGCCGTGCTGCAAGCGAGCATCGGCGACTGGCGCGGCGGCTGAGACGTTCAGTAATGGCCGCACCGTCAACCCGAATTATGTTGCGATCGGGCGAAAAACTGGGCACGTCCCCACCTGAACGATGAACCCGTCCGTGCGGGCGACTCCAGGCGAAGATTTTAGAGGGCTCCTGCATGGCGCGCGACACGACCGATCTGACGCCGGTCAACTCGGTCGAGGACTTGACCGCGTATCTCAAAGGCGGCGAGAAGCCGGCCTCGCTCTTCCGAATCGGCACCGAGCACGAGAAGTTCGGCTACTATCTCGACGACCTTTCGCCCGTGCCTTACGGGGGCGAGCGCGGCATTGGCAAGCTTCTGGAAAAGATGCAGGCGCTGTCCGGCTGGGAAGCGATCGTCGACGACGGCCGGATCATCGGTCTCTACGGCAGCGATGGTCAGGGCGCCATCTCGCTGGAGCCGGGTGGCCAGTTCGAACTCTCCGGCGCGCCACTGGAGACCATCCACGCGACCTGTCAGGAATCCAACGGGCACCTGGCCCAAGTCCGCGCGGTCGCCAAGGATCTCGGCATCGGCTTTCTCGGCATCGGTTCCTCCCCGACATGGACGATCGAGGCGACCCCGATCATGCCGAAATCGCGCTACGAGATCATGCGCCGCTACATGCCCAAGGTCGGCACGCGCGGCCTCGACATGATGTTCCGCACGGCGACCATCCAGGTCAATCTCGACTTCGCGTCGGAAGCCGACATGCGCCGCAAGATGCAGATCGGCATGCGGCTGCAACCGGTCGCCTCCGCGCTGTTCGCCCATTCGCCCTTCACCGAGGGCAAGCCAAACGGCCTGTGTTCCTGGCGCTCGGAGGTGTGGTCCGACGTCGACAACCAGCGCTCCGGCCTCCTGCCCTTCGTCTTCAAGGACGATTTCACCTACCGGGACTATGCGGAGTGGGCGCTCGACGTGCCGATGTATTTCGTCACCCGCGATGGCCGCTACACCGACGCGACCGACGTCACCTTCCGGCAATTCATGGATGGCGCCCTTAAGGGCCGGGTCAGCGACCCCGAGCCGCAGATGGGCGACTGGGTCAACCATCTGTCGACGCTGTTTCCGGACGTGCGCCTGAAGCGCTTCATCGAGATGCGCGGCGCCGACGGCGGCCCGTGGCGGCGGATCTGCGCCCTGCCCGCCTATTGGGTCGGCCTGCTCTATGACGAAGCAACGCTCGGCGCGGTCGAGGCACTGACGCGCGACTGGAGCTTCGAAGAGGTCTCGGCCATGCGCGCCGAGGTCCCAAGGAGCGGCTTCCGTACGCCGTTCCGGGATGGCACCGTACTCGATCTCGCCCGCGAGACGCTGAAACTGTCGCGTCAGGGCCTCGTCGCCCGGCGCTGCCTGAACGAGGAAGGCAACGACGAGAGCCATTTTCTCGCGCCGCTCGAGGAAGTGGCCGCCCGCGGCACGACGTCGGGGGAAGAACTGGTCCGACTTTACGAAGAGCAATGGGACCGTTCGATGGAACGTGTCTTCAAGCACCTCAGCTACTGAGCCATCGGCCGCCGCGGTCGCACGAGACGCCCCCGGGTCCAGTTCGCGCGACGTTTTGCCGCTGATGGGAGAAGAACCGGTTGCCCCGCTTTGACAGGGAGCGCATGGTGTGCCCGGATGTGGACGGGCACGCTGCGATCGAGGTCACAATGACCGATTTCTTCGACTGGCTGACTGTGGGCGATTCCGGCATTGGCGCCGATCGTCTGGCGGATGCTTTCAAGCTCAGCCATCGGGAGATGCGAGAGACGACCGAGGCGCTGGCCCCGGCCTTCACCCTGGCGCTGCAACGCGCGATGTTGGATCCCGCCGCCTGGACGGAGCTCTCGCACCGGTTCCTGCCGTTCATGGACGGCACCACCATGCCGGGACCGGAAACCGCCAGGAGCCCGGCTGCGAAGGATCTGGCCAACGCGCTGTTCGGCTCGCGCGACATTTCCAACGCGGTGGCGCGGAAGGTCTCGCTCGCCAGTGGAATCGCGCCGGACACGGTCGAGAAGCTGATGCGCAACCTCTCGATCATGACCATGCAGACCATGGTCAAGATGATGCTCGCCAATGTCGCGCGAAATCAGCCCACGGGGCTGGCCGACGGCAATTATCCCGGGGCGATCGCGGAAATGATGCGGCGCGGCGCCAATGCGATGGAAGCCATGGGGCGCCCATCCGACAGTCCGCAGCGCCGGCAGCCGAGCTTCCCGGGCGCGGCCGGATCGGATTATCTCGCCGGTCTTTTCGCCGATGCGCTGAATGGCAAGCTGCCCTTCATGCCGCCGGTCGCCGAGGCAACCGAGCGCCCGCCTTCGGCAAGCCGGCGCACAAGCGACGACGCCCCGCCAGCGTCAGATTTCATCCCCTTCCAGCCCTTCGAGGCTATGATGGAAGGCTTCGCGCGCGGGCTGCAATCTGGCGACGGTGCCGCGACGGACGAACCCGAAAGTCAGGCGCCCGCTCCGGAGCCCGAAGCCACCGCCGCCAGTACCTTCGACGATCTGGCCCGCGCCGGCCAGAAAATGCAGGACGACTACGCCCGCCAGATGACCGAGCTGTTCCAGCGCTTCCAGGGTGGGCTCGGAAACGACAAGGACCACTGATCGTCCGCGCTCGGGCCGGGACGAGCGCCAGTATCGTGATGCGGCAACGGGGGACGGGCGCCATGCCCGTTTGCGAGCCGCGCCTCGCGCCGAGCGGCGGCTGAATGCCTTGCCGCTTGCTTCGGGTCGTCGCGCCTCCATCTTCAAGCGCCGGTCCCGCATCCACCTCAAGGTCGCCTTTTGCTCCTCACCAAATTCCTGATCATCCTCCTACTCATCGTCCTCAACGGCTTCTTCGCCATGTCGGAGATCGCCATCGTCTCGGCGCGCAAATCGCGTCTGGAACAAATGCGGAAGGAAGGGCGACGCGGCGCGGCCAGCGCCATCCGTCTGATGGAGGACCCGACGGGATTCCTGTCGACCGTCCAGATCGGCATCACCCTCGTCGGCATCTTCGCCGGCGCTTACGGCGGATCGGTTTTCGCCGCGCCGTTGGCCGAAATGATACGGGACTGGCCGGTGGTCGGCCCCTATGCGGGCACCGTCGCCTTCGTCCTTGTCGTCGTCGTCATCACCTATCTGTCGCTAATTGTCGGCGAGCTGGCGCCCAAGCGCTTCGCGCTGAGCCGTGCCGAGGCGATCGCCGTCAAGGTCGCGCCGGTGATGGCGCTGATCGCAAAGGCCGGGGCACCACTGGTCTGGTTGCTGCGGGTCTCGACCAACGCGGTGATCCTGCTGCTGGGTGGCGATCGCGAGGACGGCGACGGCGTCACTGAAGAAGACGTCCGGGCGATGATCGCCGAGGGGACACAGACCGGCGTGTTCAAGCCGAAGGAACGGGAGATGCTGGAAGGCGTCATCCGGATCGCCGATCGCACCGTTCGCTCGATCATGGTGCCGCGTCCGGACACGACATGGCTCGACCGGCGGGACGACGCCGACACACTTTTCGACAAGATCCTGAAGTCCGGCCATTCGCGCTATCCGGTCATCGACACCGACACCGACACGGTCGTTGGCATCGTCCAGACCAAGGATCTGCTCGAACAACAGCGCCGCACTGGCACGATCGACCTAGCCGAGGCGATGCGCGAGCCGCTCTACGTCCATGAGACGATGCCGATCCTCAAACTGCTGGAGCGGTTTCGCACCGCCGCGATTCATATCGCGATCGTGCTCGACGAATACGGCTCCTTCGAGGGCGTTGCGACACCGACAGACATTCTGCAAGGCATCGCCGGAGCCTTGCCGGAAGGCGATGACGACGATCCGCGCGTGATCGCGCGCGACGACGGCTCCTGGCTGATCGACGCGGCGATGCCGATCGACGCTGTTGGAAACGCCGTGCCCGGCCTACTCTTTCCCTCCGAGCGAGATTACGAGACCGCCGCCGGTTTCATCCTCAATCATCTGGGACATATTCCCGGTGTCGGCGAACGCTTCCGTTGGCAACGCTGGGACTTTGAAATCATGGATATGGACGGCCAGCGGATCGACAAGCTGCTCGTCACGGAGGCGCCGGCGGAACCCGCTGCGGGACCGGGAAGCGTTGCTCCGCGTGACGCGCGATACGACGGCTGACGTCGGGATTTTATCCGCCACAACGCGAACGACCGAAGGTCGGGACCTTCGGTCGTTCGCTCCGATATCACGATGGGAACGCGAGGTTGAGGCCGCTTCGGTCGTCAGTAGCAGCGGGAGTTGCGACGGCGCGCCGCGGTGAGCGCCAACCGATAGGTCGGGTCCTGGCGCCAATCGCCGCGCAGGGCGTCATCGATGTCGCCGCGGCGAATGCCGATGTCTTTCAGCATATAATCGGGCAACTCGGTCATGGCGCGCGCATGGCGGCGATTGGCCATGGTTTTGACCATCGCACGGGCCGCTACGAGCGAAAGACGGATCGCCTGGAGGGGATGGGCGAGCGGCGTGCCGAGCCGGGGCTTGCTGATGATCGTCATGGCTGTTGTCCTTTCATAGCCATCGGTTTCAGAAAAAAAAGCGGGAGCGCCGACGCGACGCCGTTTGCGACAGTGCCGAAACGCTCCCGAGTGGTTCCTGACACGATGAAAGCTATGCGATCCGAATTGATCATTCCAACGAATGTTGGTAATGTCTCGCATCGCTTTCGTTGATGGACAATCTGATGAACACACCCCTCGATCTCGATCATCTGCGGACCTTCGTCGCCATCGTCGATGCCGGCAGCTTCACCCGCGCGGCGGAGGACGTCTTCAAGACCCAATCCGCGGTGTCCATGCAGATGCGGCGACTGGAGGATCGGCTCGGCGCAACGCTGTTCGAGCGCACGGGGCGGACAATCCGGATCACCGACGACGGCTCGCGGCTCCTGGCCTATGCGCGGCGCATGTTGGCACTCAGCCAGGAGACCTTGTCGGCCTTCGACGAGGAGGCGATGCAGGGCCATGTGCGGATCGGCCTACCGGACGACTATGCCGAACGCTTCTTGCCGGAAATCCTCGCCCGCTTCTCGCGCTCCAATCCGCTGGTCGAACTTCAGATCGCCTGCGAGCCTTCGTCCAACCTGGCCGAGCACATCGACAAGGGTCGGCTCGACGTCGCGTTGGTTTCCGACTGCTTTCCCGGCGCGACACTCAGCGAAGTGGTACGGCGCGAACCGTTGCATTTCGTCACGTCGGCCTCGCACGACGTCTACAATGAAGCGGTGCTGCCGCTGGCGCTCGGTCGGCCGGATTGCGTCTGGCGGACCGAAGGCTGCAAAGCACTCGACCGCATCGGGCGGCGCTACAAGGTGCTGTTCACCTCGTGGTCGGCGCAGATCGTCACCTCGGCGGTGCTGTCCGGGCTGGCCGTCAGCGTCCTACCGGAATGCGCGCTGCGGCCCGGCATGCGGGTGCTCGGCGAGTTCGACGATTTTCCGGTGCTGCAAGATACCGAGATCGGCGTGCTCAGATCGCGCAACGCCGACGGACCGGTGGTCAGCGCGCTGGTCGAGCATATCCGCGACAGTTTGGCGAACCTGCCGCCGGCGACGCAGGCCGCGCCGACGCATCTGCCGGAGACCCGGACGCCGCGCGCGCAGCGGGTGCGCGGGGCAATGGTCGCGGCGGAGTAGACCGTCGGCAATCCATGCGACCGCATCGACCGGATGGAGGCTTGTGCTTCCACCGGGACGACCTTCACGCCCGAGCCGGGCAAGACCATTGAGGATTACCTGAAAATTGTCGCAACCCAAATGGATCGAGAGTGATGCTGTCCATGAGCATCTAATTTCTGAACTCGGTGGCGTCGTTCCGAGAGCTGCCTGGGGCGAGATGGCGTACTTTTACAATCCTGGTTCTCGGTTCTCACGGGGCACCTATTTCGCTACGATCAAGGATCGGAACGGCGAGAATGATCGCGCCTCCGATCTTGATCGAACCGAGGTTTGGCGGCTTAATATCGGAGTTTCAAAAAAGACCTATCAGAGCCTCTTCGGCCCGCCTCCGCCGCGTCCTGACAAGGGCGGCGTAATCGACGGTCCTTGGGACTTTACCAAGCGCGATGTCTTGATGCCGCATCCCATCTACGGATGGATGTCATGGATCGCTGTATTGTCCCCGTCCGAAAAGACATGGATGCAATGCATCCCGCTTCTGGCCGACGCGCACGGGCGAGCGCAAGAGACATTTACCAAGAGATTGCGGCACAGGAACGCCGCCCGTTCCGGCGCGATCGATACCGCCTGAAAGTTCCGAATTGTGACCGCCCAGCAAGTAAATTCCCCCGGCTTGCAATACGAGCGTGTTGATCCCATATATTCCGAGTTGGCAATAATTTATGCGCGCTAGGGTTTTCAGGATTTTTTCTCGCAATCTTTAGTATTCGCCATCGACCACAAAATACCGTAGCGTTTAGCGTTGCGAGTTTCAGACTTCATTCTAGAAAGGTTTTCCCATGGCTACGGGAACAGTGAAATGGTTCAACGCTCAAAAGGGCTTTGGCTTCATCGCGCCAGATGACGGCGGCGCCGATGCATTCGTTCATATCAGCGCGGTCGAGCGCTCCGGTCTCAACGGATTGGACGAGGGCCAGAAGGTCAGCTTCGAGCTCATGTCCGATCAAAAGAGCGGCAAGATGTCGGCCGAAAATCTGAAGACGATCGCCTGATCATTCGAGCAGAATAAAACCGCAGGCCCGCCGCGAGGATTGAGTCTTCGCGGCGGGCCTGCAAGCGCAAGCGCCCGGAGGCTTTGGATACGGCGATATTTCGTCAGGCCGCCGAATGCCGCGGCGAAAGGGGAAACCGAGCATGCCGATCATCAATTTCGATCTGCCGGCAGATCTTTTCTGGGCGAGATCCGCGCGTCGCGTGGTGCCGAAGGGTGGCGTGGCCCACCGGCGTTTCGAGACGCTCGCCGAGGGCATATGTTTCGTGGTCGAAGAGGATCAGGCCGAGCGCTACGGCGTATCGATCGACACGGACGAAAATTCTTTCTCCAAGGACGAAATCGAAGCCCTGTATCGAAGCGAGGGTTTTTCGGCCTATCGGGAGAAATCTCAGGGATCGCCGTCGGCGAAACCATAAGCCCCTCGCGGGCTCACGCATGTCACCTGATGCCGAGCGCCACTGTGCCCTCCCGTTTCCTCAGGGGACGCCTTCCTCGTCATTGAGCGGCCGCAGGAGTTCGGCAATGCCCCGCGCATCCGTCGGTGCGCCGACGCGTTGGTTGCCCGGCACTGATCCCCCTATCGTTCCAAATTCTTCGCCGTGCCCTTGGCCTTGTCGAGCTTGGCGGATTGCAGGTCGGCGTCGGCGAAATCCGCACCGTCGAGATTGGCGCCGTCGAATCTGGCACCCGCCGCCTCGATGCGCCGCATGTCGGCGCCTTCGAAATTGGCATCGGTGAAATTGGCGAACTCGCCGGCCGCGCGCGACAGGTTGGCGCCGGAAAAATCCGCGCCGGTCAGATCGGCCGAGTTCAGGACGCCGCGCATCATGCCCATCGACTGATTGCGCATGTCGGCGGAAAAATCCGCGCCGCTCATGTTCGCGCCGACCATCGAGGCGCGTGTGAAATCGCTGGCAAGTCGCGCGCCGGACAGATCGGCGCCGTCGAATTGGGCATCGATCATCTGCGCCTGAAACAGATTGGCCCCGGATAGATTCGCGTTGGTGAAGACGGCCTTCAGCCCCCAGGCTTGATCGAGCTTGGCGCCAACGAGACTGGCGTCGGACAAATCCGTGCCGTTGAGATAGGCGCTGGTCATGTCGGCGCCGTCGAAATTCAGCCCCGAGAGATCGAGGCCGTTCAGCGCCTTGCGGTTGAGATCGGCGGGCTTGTCGGGCGTCGCCTGGCTCAGCAGTGCCTCGACCTCGGCCCGGCTCATCTCCGCTTCGGTCATGCGCGGCGAGGTCAGGTCGAGCCCGCTCATCATGCCCTGCGCGGCCGCCGGCGCAGCCAGCAGCATCAAGGCCAGCAACGTGAAACCAAGCGTTTCCACGAATTTCCGCATGAACATCCTCCTGGATGGTCCGGTGCCCACCTCCAACTTGCACTCGAAAGGCGCGCCGTCAAAACGCATCCGATTGATCAGCATCGCTTGGCATCGCCGGGTTTCGCCTTGACCCGTGGGCGCGGCTCACCATGATTGCGGCGATGAGCCGTCTCGACGAATCCCCCGCCGTCTCCAACGTCGCCGAATACAGCGTCTCGGAAATTTCCGGCGCGCTGAAGCGGACCGTCGAGGATACGTTCGGCCATGTCCGGGTGCGCGGCGAGGTCTCCGGCTATCGCGGTCCACATTCCTCCGGCCACGCCTATTTCAGCCTCAAGGACGACCGGGCGCGCATCGACGCCGTCATCTGGCGGACCGCCTTCGCCAAGCTCGCCTTCAAGCCCGAGGAAGGGCTGGAGGTGATCGCCACCGGCAAGCTCACCACCTATCCCGGTTCCTCGAAATACCAGATCGTCATCGAGACCATCGAGCCGGCCGGCGCCGGGGCGCTGATGGCGCTCTTGAACGAGCGCAAGCGCAAGCTCGAGGCCGAAGGGCTGTTTTCGCCCGACCGCAAACAGCGCCTGCCCTATCTGCCGCGCGTCATCGGCATCGTCACCTCGCCGACCGGCGCGGTCATCCGCGACATCCATCACCGCATCGCCGACCGGTTTCCGGTTCGGCTGATCGTCTGGCCGGTACGGGTTCAGGGCGAGACGTCGGGAGACGAGGTCGCGCGCGGCATCGACGGCTTCAACGCGCTGGAGCCGGACGGCGCGATCCCCCGGCCGGACCTGATCATCGTCGCGCGTGGCGGCGGCAGTCTGGAAGACCTGTGGGGCTTCAACGACGAGGCGGTGGTGCGCGCGGCCGCCAGCTCGACGATCCCGCTGATCTCGGCGGTGGGGCACGAGACCGACTGGACGCTGATCGACCATGCCGCCGACCGGCGCGCGCCGACGCCGACAGGCGCCGCCGAAATAGCCGTGCCGGTGCGGGCCGAACTGCTGGCCAACCTCGCCGGTCTGCACGCCCGGCAGGCCGGCACGATCTCGCGGCGGCTCGATCAGGAGCGCAAGTCCGTCGCCGCCACGGCCCGCGCCCTGCCCTCGCCCGATATGCTGCTGGCGCTGCCCCGGCGCCGGCTCGACGAGGCCACCACCGCGCTCGGCCAATGCCTGCGCGTGGCGATTTCGGAAAAGCGCCGGCATTATGGGGACATCGCGAGCCGGCTGTCGCCGTCGCGCCTCGACAGTCTGGTCCGGGACAAGCGGGCGGATCTGCGCCATCACGAGGCCCGTGCCGCCCATGCCCTGGAGATAAAGCTTCATGATCTGCGGCAGCGTTTCGAGCGGACGGCGGCGGGGCTGCAGCCGCATCAGATCAAGGCCCGCAGCGAAGCCGCGCGGCTGCGACTGGCCACGCTCGGCGAGCGGCTGTCGGCGGCGCAGGCACAGGCGACGGAAGCGCGCCGGCAACGGATCGCGGCGGCATGGCGCATGGCGGACAGTCTCAATCCGCTGCGCGTGCTGGAACGCGGCTATGCCATCATTCGCGGCGACGACGACCAGCCGATCATCCGCGCCGCCGGCCTGACGCCGGGCATGGTCTTCAAGGTGCAATTTGCTGGAAACGAGCGGCGCTCGGCCGTCGCGACCGGAGACGGCGAATTGGGCACTGGCCCCGCGGCCGCGACCGGCGGCGCGATGGTCCAGGACAAGCCAAGCCCGCGCCGCCGCCCGGCGGCGAAAAAGCCGACGGAGGGCCAGGGCTCGCTATTTTGAAGACCGTGGACCTCATCCGAAGATTGCCTTGGCTCTCTCAGCTCGGGGCCAGAGTCTCAGCGCGGCCTACCAGCGAATAGTCCCACAGGTAAGCGCTTGCACAGGTCGCGGCAGCATTCGTTTATGGCCCGACTTGGTGGATTCAGGCCGAACCGCGCGAACGCGCGCACGACCAGCGGCCAAGCCTCATCGCAGAAGTCTTGCTCAATTTCCACCCCAATTTTCAATGCGTCCGCGACGGAGAGACTCCGCCCGAAGCCCTCGCGATTGTCGATACGGTCCTCGGCGCCTTTGCCGTTCACAACGGCCTCATTGGCGTCGATAACGAGATCACGGCGGCGCGAGATGTCGAGGTTGGCATGAGAGTTCATGGTTTCGCTCCAATGGTCGAGAAACGACTAACGGGAACAGGAACGAAACGTGGGCAACTGAATTGCCAATTATCTAAAATACCCCTTGCAGCGAGCGCGCGCAAGCTTTGGCCACCTCTCGCCAGGGCCATGGCGGGTGGAGCCGCAGTGCCTCTCGAAAGACTTAAAAACGAGGGGAACCGGATCGCAAAGAGCGCGACATAAAACGCAGCAACGACAGGGCTGTCGGTTCCGCAAACTTCGATTCTAATAAGAAGAAATGGTACGGTTGGGTGGTCTCGAACCACCGACCTCCGGAGCCACAATCCGACGCTCTAACCAACTGAGCTACAACCGCACGGCGGACTCTCGTCCGCGCCAAGGTGCAGATAAAATCTTTCGCCGTCCTACGCAAGCCCGGATCGTCGATCGATCACGGCAAAACCCGGCTGCCGAGACAGGCCGGGTCTTCCTCGTGCGCATGGCGGCGGCGGGGCGACAGGCGTCCCGCCAGCATTTCGACGTCCTGATTACTTGGCGTTCTTCTGCGCCTTCTGGAAGGCGTCGCGACCAGGCTTCATCATGTCCTGCGCGACCGACTGGGTCAGCGCCTGCATGTCCTTGCTCTGATCCGTGGCCAGTTCGATCTGCTTGCGGACGTATGCGGTCTGCATCTCGATGACCTCGGCGAACGACTTGGCCGACATCATCTTGTCGAGATGCTGGAAGCCCGTCTCGGCATTGCTGCGCAGGGCGTCGATGGCCTTTTTCGACAGCTGGAGCGAACCCTGATGGGCGTTCTCCATCGTCGATTCCAGCGCCTTGGTCGCTTCGTCCGCGGCGGACTTCATGCGGCTGTAGGCTTCCTTGGACTGCTCCATCGACTTCTGCGTCATGGCGCGGAAGGTTTCGGACATCTGCGACGGGTCCATGCCCATCATCGACTGGGTGTTCGGCATCGCGAACGGATCCTGGTTGGTTTTCGAGTCGGCCATGTGACTGTCTCCTGTTGTTGGGGGTCGCCCGAAAGAGTGCCGGCGACTGCTCATTTATATAGCAATTGAATTTGTGCAGTGCAACATAATGGGCGAATCTTTTTCGCAATTGCGAAGCCATTAACCGTTAAACGTGACGAATGACCCCAAAAGCCGGAAGATTCTGGATTCGGCGGGAAGGCCCTATTATGAATCCTTTCTTAAGATCGGCTCTGGAACCGTGCATGATGCGTTAAGGCGTGGAGGCGCGGCAAGCTTGAAAGCGTTGCCCATGGCGACATCGATAGTGCCCGTCGCGATTGCGATCATGGCGCATCCGCATGTCCGCGAAGCCAATTTTGCTTCGACGGCTCTGGCCGTCTTCTCGTCCGATCTCACGCAACTCCTCTGGGTCAATACCGCCGGGGCGCGCCTCCTGCAACTCGATGCGGCTGGGCCGCAGCCGGCGGATACGCCGTTGAACACCGCGCCGATCCGCCAAATTCGCGCCGCGGGCCGCATGCTGGCAGCCGCCGGCCGCGCCAAAGCGCTGGTTCGCCAGCCCGGCGGCGGGCTGGGCCCCCCGGCGACCGCCGAACTCCAGTCGGTTCCCGGCGGCGACACGCTCGGCGATGTCGTTCTCGTCACCGTGGCGGGCCCGCAAGACCAGACGGAGGCGGCCGAAGCGGCCAACCGGCGGCTTCTTGCTGAAGCCGGCCCCGGGATTGTCGCGATCTCCTCCACGGATGGCGATGTGATCGTCGACGATGCCGCGGAATCTGCGGGCGAAACGCCCGATCCGGAGACGCTCGCCGCCTTCCGCGTCTCGGGAGAGGCGCATCGCGTGATCACCCGCGAGGATGGCAGCGTCCTGATTCTGGCCAAGCTTGCCGACGAGCGTGTGCTCGTTTGGGCCGGCACCGGACCGGAACGGCAAGAAACGGTGGCCGATGCGCGAACCGGCGATGCCGCGCCGACGATCGGTGGGGCGGAACAATCCTCAGCCGCGGCCCCCGCGCCGGAGCCACAGGCCGATCCGGAGAACGACCGATCCCATCAGATCGGCAAGACGGGGATGAGCGCGCTGCTCCAGCGCTGGTACTTCAGGAACCGCACTGGCGAAGCATCGTCGCACGAGCCCGAAACGGCGGCGGAACCGAGCGAAGTCGACATCGCCAAAAATACTATCGATGTGGCGGCAGAAGAAGGCGAAGACACCGCCGGAGTGGCAGGAGACGACCGCGTGGTCGCGACCTCCGATGCCGACAGCCTGACGCCAGAGCAAAAGGACGAGCCCACCGCCACCGACGGCTACTCCTCCCATGATGGGGATGCCCAGACCGCCACTAGCGAAAGCACGCTCATGCCATCGCCGGGTCCGCAGCAGCCCTACGATGCCCATGCGGCGGCGGCTCCCGCTCCCCGCCCGCTGCGATCCAGCTGGGGCACGCCGGTGCTCCCGGAACCGGAAGCGGCGTCGACGGATCAGGCACCGAAGAGCGACAGTCGCGTCGATGAAGGACCATTGCCCCCGCCCGAACCGGTGACCGACACCACCGGATCGCCGCGCCGTGAGCTGACAGGATCGATGCCGTTCGGCGACGGACCGGAAAGCCGACCTGTTGCCTTGACCGGCGAACTGGAGGGGCCGGACCACCGCGATGCGGAAGCGCCGTTCGTACCCCGCCTCGATGTCGTTTCGGTCCGCTTCGTCTGGCGCATCGACAGCGAGGGGCGGTTCCGCTCCCTGTCGCCGGAATTTGCCGCGGCCGTCGGCCCGCGTTCCTCCGACGTCATCGACCGCAGCTTTCACGACGTTGCCGCGGCCTACCGGATGGATGCCGATGGCGAGGTCCGACGGCTCCTCGATCGCCGCGACACCTGGTCCGGCCGCACCGTCTTCTGGCCGCTGGAAAACACCGACAAGCGGGTTCCTATCGATCTCGCGGCGCTTCCCGTCTATGCGCGCGACCGCAGCTTCGACGGCTTCCGCGGCTTCGGCATTGCCAGGCTGGCCGATGCCGTCGAGGATCCCGAAGCGATTGGACTGCGTCTGGGCGCCGTCGCCGGTCTGGCCGATGAAGCACTTGAGGAATCACTCGCCGATGAAGCCGTCGGCAGATCGCGTGAGATCGGCGGGGGCGCCCTGCTGAAACGGTTTTCGTCGGAGGAGCGCGATGTCTCCTTCGGGCGCCGCGATCCGGCCGATCGACCGGACACGGCCGCCGAACGCGATGTGCCGAAGATCATCCGCCTGGAGGAGCGCCGGCGTCCCAAGGACGGCGATCTTAGCCATGACGAAGAAGCGGCGTTCCGCGCGATCGGCCAGACCCTGGCCCACGAAGACGCGCCCAATCGACTCGAGCAGGCGATCCAGACGGCAACACGGCGCATCGACGAGTTGGAGAATGCTCGCGCCAACGGGCAGGCATCCGCCGAGGCGGCAAACGATGCCGGCGGAGCGTCCGATCCCGAAGACGCGATGACGCCCCCGATCCCGAAGGCGCCGGTCGAGGGCGCAGGCGACCCAAGCCAGACGCCGGTCGAGGCGGTCGTCGATCCCGGCTGTGACGACGGTGACGATCCCGACTCCGCCGACATGTTGCCGTCGGACAAATCCGTCCTGCTCGCGGAACTGGCCACCGTCTACGCCGAGCTGCCGCTGCCTGTCCTGGTGCAGGTCCGCGAGGACCTCATCTATGGGAACCGCGAATTCCTCGATCTGACCGGCTACGAAACCGTCACGGCGCTGGGCGACGCCGGCGGGCTCGCTCATCTGTTCACCGATAGCCCGGAGCCGGACTCGGAGAACGAGGCGCTCACGATCCGGCGCGCGAGCGGAGAGACGATCGCCGTTCGCACGCACATGCAGCGCTCGACGATCACCGGGCGCTCCTGTCTGGTGATGTCCTTCTTCACCTCACAGCACGTCAGCGCGGCCACCATGCGGCACGATTCAGCCGGGGTGAACGAGCCGGACACGGCGACCGACGACCGCGAACACGAGACGCTGCGCCAGGAGGTCGAGGACCTGAAGGCCGTCATCGACACGGCGGCGGACGGGTTGGTTCTGCTCGATGTCGCGGGCAACATCCGCTCCATGAACGGCTCCGCCCATAAGCTCTTCGCGATCGCCGAGGGTGACAGCGCCGGCCGCCCCTTCATCACGCTCTTCGCCCACAAGAGCCAGAAGGCGACCAACGATTATCTGGAGAATCTGCGGCACGACGAGGCTCCGTCCGCCGACGACGAAGGTCGCGAGGTCATCGGCCGCGTCGCGGAGGGTGGCTTCGTTCCGCTGCTGCTGCACTTCGGCCAACTGCCGGGCGGACGCGGCTGGTACGCCGTCGTTCGGGACATCTCGCATCGCAAGCGGGTCGAGGAGGAATTGATCAACGCAAGGCGCGAGGCCGAGGCAGCGAGCCTCCAGAAGAGCCAGTTCCTCGCCAATATCAGCCACGAGCTGCGCACGCCGCTCAACGCCATCATCGGCTTTGCCGACGTCATGGCGACGGAATGCTTCGGTCCGATCGGCAATGAGCGCTATCTGGAATATCTCGACGACATCAAGCGGTCCGGCCACCACGTGCTCGATCTCGTCAACGATCTGCTCGACATCACCAAGATCGAGGCCGGCAAGCTCGATCTCGCCTTCGAGGCGGTCTCGCTGACCGAAGTGATCTCCGATGTCGTGGCGCTGATGCAGCCGCAGGCGAACCGCGAGCGCGTCATCGTGCGTTCCAACCTGCCCTCGTCGGTGCCGCCGGTGGTCGCCGACAACCGCTCGATCCGCCAGATCGCCATGAACCTCGTCTCGAATGCTATCCACTTCACCCCGGCCGGCGGTCAGATCATCGTGTCGACCAGCTATTCGCCGGGCGGCGACGTCGCCCTCAGGTTCCGCGACAGCGGGATCGGCATGAGCGAACGCGAGATCGAAATCGCCATGATGCCATTCCGGCAGGTCAATCCGGGCGCGCGCCGACGCGGGGAAGGCACCGGCCTCGGCCTGCCGCTGACCAAGGCGCTTGTCGAAGCCAACCGGGCCACATTTGCGATTTCCTCGACCCCAGGCGAAGGGACGCTGGTCGAAATTCTGTTTCCGCCACAAAGAGTTCTGACCGACTGAGCCGCTTCACGACCCTCCCGCTTTAGAATGATTCAACATTAGAATACTTCTAAACCATTGATTTTATTCATTATTTTTACCCAAACCTCTTGTATTGACCAAGCCCATGCGGCATGAGTGCGCCGGGTCGCATCCCCAGGCGGCTCTTTCACCGCACACGGGCGGGTTCGGTCGCTTCGATAGGATCTGCCCGTTCCGACCAGCCCAAGCCGCGTGAGGCGATCGCCTCCGCGGATCGAGGAGAGTTTTGATGACGAAGCGTTGTTTGCCGCGGCTCGCGCGCGCCCTGACCCTGTCCGCCGGCTTCATTGCCGTGTCCTTCGCCGCGGCGACCGCCAACGCTGCGGACGTCAACATCTATACCGCGCGCCAGCCGGAGCTGATCCAGCCGCTGCTCGACGCCTTCACCGAGGAGACGGGCCTGACGACGGCGACAATCTTTCTCGACAAGGGTCTGGAAGAGCGCATCGCCGCCGAGGGGGCCAATTCCCCGGCCGATCTCATCATGACCGTCGACATCGGCCGGCTCGACGCCGCCAAGCAGGCCGGAGTGGTGCAGCCGGTGGACGACGCGGCGCTGGCTGAGAATATTCCGGCCGAATTCCGCGACGCCGGGAACGAATGGTTCGGGCTCACCGCCCGCGGCCGGGTCGTCTATGCCTCGAAGGAGCGGGTCGACGTGGACCAGATCACCTACAAGGACCTCGCCGATCCGAAGTGGAAGGGACGGCTGTGCGTGCGCTCGGGCCAGCACCCCTACAATGTCGCGCTGATCGCCGCCTATGTCGCCCATTACGGCGAGGACGCGGCGCGCGAATGGGCCGCGGGCCTGCGTGACAACCTGGCCCGCCGCCCGGAGGGCGGCGACCGCGACCAGGCCAAGGCGATCTTTGCCGGCGAATGCGACATCGCGCTCGGCAACACCTATTACGTCGGCAAGATGATGACCAACGACAAGGAGCCGGAGCAGAAGGACTGGGCCAACGCCATTAAGGTGATCATGCCGACCTTCGACAACGGCCTGACCCATGTGAATATTTCCGGTATCGCGCTGGCCAAGAACGCACCGAACAAGGACAACGCCCTGAAACTGATGGAATTCCTGTCGGGCGACGAGGCGCAGCAGATCTATGCCGAGCTCAACTACGAATATCCAGTCAAGCCGGGCATCGCGACCTCCGATCTGGTCAATTCCTTCGGCGACATGAAGCCGGACGACATGTCGCTCGCCGAGATCGCCAAATTCCGGGCCAAGGCATCCGAGATCGTCGACGAGGTCGGCTTCGACAACGGACCGCAGAGCTAAACGCGAAGCCGAAACGGGTCACAACGAGCACCCGGCGCCCGGGCGGATTTCCGCTCCGGGCGCCGAGCCGTTTCATCGCCGGCGGCGGCCTGCTAAGCCCTGTGGCCAGTCGCGATCGATTCCGGTTTTGCCGGGCCGATCGCGTTTCGATCGTTCATCGCAGGATTGACCTTCCCGCCGCATGTCAAACGCCGCGCCACTTTTAAAGCCGATCGTCCGGAACCGCCTGCGTCTCAAGCGCGGGCGCGACCGAGGTTACCTCGTCGGCGCGACGGCGGTGGCGCTGACGGTGATCCTGCCGCTGGTCGCGCTGGCGGTCATCGCGCTGTCGGGAACATCGACCAACTGGCGGCATCTGGCCGAGACGATCTTGCCCGAGGCTAGCCGGATAACGCTGCTCCTGATGCTGGGAATCGCCCTCGTCGCCGGCTCGATCGGCGTGGTGACGGCCTGGCTCGTCGCCAGCTTCCAGTTTCCCGGAAGGCGGATGTTCGCCTGGGCGCTGGTGCTTCCGTTGGCGGTGCCGACCTATATCGCCGCCTACAGTGTCGTCGAGTTTCTGCATTTCGCCGGCCCGGTGCAGACCGCGATCCGCGACATCTTCGGCTTTCAAAGCTCGCGGGAATACTGGTTCCCAGAGATCCGCTCGCTCGGCGGCGCGATCCTGATCCTGTCCTCGGTGCTCTACCCTTACATCTTTCTGACCGTGCGGCTGGTGTTCGTCATGCAGGGCCGCAAGGCCGGCGACGTGGCGCGCACCCTCAGCGCCTCGCGGGCCGCCGTGTTCGTCAAGATCCTGCTGCCGATGGCGCGGCCGGCGATCGCGATCGGCGTCGCGCTGGCGCTGATGGAAGCGGTCAACGACATCGGCGCGGTGGAGTTTCTCGGCGTCCGCACGCTGACCTTCGCGGTTTATTCGACCTGGCTCAACCGCGGCGATCTCTATGGCGCGACGCAGATCGCGCTGTTCATGCTCGCCGTCATCGTCTTCCTCGTCCTGGTAGAGCGCTTCGCCCGGCGCCAGCAGCGCTTCACCATCCATCGCGGCGACCGTCCGCAGGAAGGCCATGAGCCATTGCGCGGCTGGCGCGGCGCGCTTGCCGCCCTCGCCTGCGCCGTCCCCATCGCGGTCGGCTTCGGCATCCCGATTCTGGTCCTCGGCGGCTTCGCCTTGCGACGGCTCGATCAACTGGCCGATCCGCAGCTCTGGCGCGCGCTCGAACATACCGTCGTGATCGCCACGGCGGCGGGTCTGGCGACGGTCGGCGCGGGTTTCGCGATGGCCTACGGCATCCGCCTGACCGGCAGCCGGCGGCTGGCGGCGCTGGTGCGGATCGCCGCCCTCGGCTACGCGGTGCCGGGCACCGTGCTCGCCATCGGCATCCTGATCCCGCTCGCTGCCTTCGACAACGCCGTCGATGCCGTGATGCGCGACTGGTTCGGCATCTCGACCGGGCTGCTGCTGTCGGGCTCGGGCTTTGCCATCGTCTATGCCTGCTTCGTGCGGTTCATGGCGATGGGCCACGGCGCTATCGAGAGCGGCTTTTCCAAGCTGTCGCCACATCTCGACATGGCCGCGCGCACGCTCGGACGCGGCCCCGGCGGGACGCTCCGGCAAATCCTGCTGCCGCTGATGCAGCCAGCGCTGCTGACCGCGTTCCTCCTGGTCTTCGTCGATGCGACCAAGGAACTGTCGGCGACGATCCTCCTGCGCCCCTTCGACTTCGAGACGCTGGCGACCTTTGTCTACGCGCAGACCTCGCGCGCGGCCTTCGAGGACGGCGCCCTGGCGGCGCTGATGATCGTCATGGTCGGGATCGTGCCGGTGGTGCTCTTGACCCGCTCGATCCTCAAGGAGACCGAGCGGGCGTGAGGGCGCGGCCGATCGGCGGCGTCGAACACCGCAGGTTGGTATTAGCCAAGGCCAAACAGAAGATACCACGCGACGCCAGCGACGGAGGAGGCGGCGAGCACCTTGATCATCCCGATCCGAAAGCCAAGGACGGCGATGGCGGCGGCCAGCGAAAGGACAAGGGCCGGGCCATTCACGCTGCTCCACACCGGCAGATCGATCGTCCCGCCTAGTAGGGATATCTCGCGCACCTTGCCGAACAGGACATGCAGGCCGAACCATACGGCGAGGTTGAGGATCACCCCGACGACGGCCGCGGTGACGGCGGCCAGCGCCGCCGAGAGCGCCCGGTTGCTCCGCAGCTTTTCGATGAACGGCGCGCCGAGGAATATCCACAGGAAGCAGGGAACGAAGGTGACCCAAGTGGTCAGAAGGCCGCCCAACGTTCCCGCGACGAACGGATTCAGCCCTCCGGGGTCGCGAAAGGCGCCGAGGAAACCAACAAACTGCGTCACCATGATCAGCGGCCCCGGCGTCGTCTCCGCGAGGCCCAATCCGTCGAGCATTTCGCCGGGCGCCAGCCAGCCGTAACCGTCGACGGCCTGCTGGGCGACATAGGCAAGAACCGCATAGGCGCCGCCGAAGGTCACGACCGCCATCTGCGAGAAGAACAGGGCGATGTCGGTGAAGACGTTGCCGGCGCCGAGGGTGAAAAAGAGCAAGGCGACCGGCGCGAGCCAGAGCGCCAGGAGCACGCCGGAAACGCGGATCGCCCAGGCCAGGCTCGGCCGGGCGTGAAGCGGAATCGTCTCGCCCAGCGCCGAGTCCGCATCGGCAAGCGGTGCTCCCTTAGACGTCCCGTGTCCGCCGCCGACGAGGAAGGCGCGATGCCCGGCGCAACCGCCGGCAAAGCCGATCGCCCCGGCCGCCAGAATGATCAGCGGGAACGGTACGTCGAAGTGAAAAATCGCGACGAAGGCCGCCATGGCGATACCGAGCATCCACCGATTCTTCAGCGCCCGCCTGCCGATCCTGACCACTGCCTCGATGACGATCGCCAGCACGGCCGCCTTCAGCCCGAAGAACAGCGCGCCGACGATACCGACATTGCCGAAGGCCGCGTAGACCCAGCTCAACGCCATGATGCTGACGAGGCCGGGCAGCACGAACAGCGTGCCGGCGACGAGGCCGCCTTTGGTTCCGTGCAGCAGCCAGCCGACATAGGTGGCCAGCTGCTGCGCCTCGGGACCTGGCAGAAGCATGCAATAGTTCAGCGCGTGCAGGAACCGGTTCTCGCCGATCCACCGCTTCTCCTCGACCAGAATGCGGTGCATCACGGCGATCTGCCCCGCGGGGCCGCCGAAGGAGAGCGCGGCGATGCGCGTCCAGACCCGTGTGGCTTCGGCGAAGGATATGCCGTGGCCCTGCCCCAATGCCGGAGAAGGCGGCTCGCCGCGGAGACTGTCCATCATCTTATGTGTTCCGATCGGCGATTGGCGGGAAGCCGCCGCTTAGAGCGCCGGGCTTCCATTGAGAGGCACAAGGGACGCTCTGGCACTTTGATTGTGCACCGGAATGATCCAAAAATCGGATTCCACTTTTTGATCCGATGCTCTAGCTCGCCAGTTCCTCCCGTCCGGCGAAGTCGTGCAGCGCTTCTGGGTTGGCTAGCGCCTCCTTGTTTTTGACCTCCCGGCCCTCGACCACTTCGCGCACGGCGAGTTCGACGATCTTGCCGGATTTGGTGCGCGGGATGTCCGCGACCTGGAGCACCTTCGTCGGCACATGGCGCGGCGAGGCGCCGGCGCGGATCGCCGATTTGATGCGCTGGGTGAGTTCCTCGGTCAGTTCGATCCCATCAGCGAGCCGCACGAACAGGACGACGCGCACGTCGCCGTCCCAGGGCTGGCCGATGCAGATCGCCTCCTGCACCTCGTCCATCTGCTCGACGATGTTGTAGATTTCGGCGGTGCCGATCCTGACCCCTTGCGGGTTGAGCGTGGCGTCCGAGCGGCCGTGAATGATGATGCCGCCATGCTCGGTCCATTCGGCGAAGTCGCCATGACACCACACGCCCGGGAACTGGTCGAAATAGGCGTTCTGATACCGTTCGCCGGTCGGATCGTTCCCGAAGCAGACCGGCATCGCCGGGAACGCTTTCGTGCAGACGAGATCGCCCTTTTCGCCGCGCACCGGCTGGCCCGCCGCGTCCCACACGTCGACCGCCATGCCGAGGCCCGGCCCCTGGATCTCGCCCTCGTAGACCGGGCGCCAGGGAACGCCGAGGACGAAGCAGGACACGATGTCGGTGCCGCCCGAGACCGAGGCGAGATGCACGTCGGCCTTGATGCCCGCATAGACGTAGTCGAAGCTCTCCGGCGACAGCGGCGAACCGGTCGAGGCCAGCATCTCGACCGCCGACAGATCGTGCGTGTCGATCGGCGTCAAACCTTCCTTGCGGGCCGTATCGATAAATTTGGCGCTGGTGCCGAAGAACGTCGCCTTCTCCTCGGCCATGTAGTCGAAGATGACATTCGGGCCGGGGTGGAAGGGCGAGCCGTCATAAAGCAGCAGCGTCGCGCCGGTGGCGAGCGCCGAGACCAGCCAGTTCCACATCATCCAGCCGCAGGTAGTGAAATAGAACACCCGGGAACCCGGGCCGGCCCCGCAATGCAGGCGGTGCTCCTTCAGGTGCTGGAGCAGCGTGCCGCCGGCCGAGTGGACGATGCATTTGGGGATGCCCGTCGTGCCGGAGGAAAACAGGATGTAGAGCGGATGGGCGAAGGGCAGCCGCTCGAAGGCGATCGTCGCCGGCGCGAAAGGGGCGAGGAAGGCGCCGAGGGCGACGCCGTTGGTCACCTTGGACGCGACCGCTTCGGCCTGGCCGAGATAGGGAACGACGACGGTTCGCAAGGGCCGCAGTTCCGCGGTGATCGGGCCGAGCTTGTCGGCGATCTCGATGCCCTTGCCGGCGTAATAATAGCCGTCGACCGTCACGAACAGCTTCGGCTCGATCTGGCCGAAGCGATCGAGCACCCCGCGTTCGCCGAAATCGGGCGAGCAGGAGGACCAGACCGCGCCGATCGACGCACAGGCGAGCATGGCGGCGATGGTTTCCGGCATGTTCGGCATCATCGCCGCGATCCGGTCGCCCGCAACGACGCCCTCGGCGCGAAAGGCCTGCGCGAGGCGCGAGACGAGGTCGGTGAGCTCGCCCCAGCTCACCCGCCGTTGCACCTTGTCCTCGCCGCGAAAGACGATGGCGTCGCCGTCCGAAGGCCGGGCCAAAAGGTTTTCCGCGAAGTTCAGCCGCGCGTCCGGGAAGAAGCGATCCTGGCGCATCGAATCACCCTCGGCGAGGATGGTGTCGCCCCGATCGCCGACGACGCCGCAAAAGTCCCAGACCGCCTCCCAGAACGCCGGCCTGTTGTCCACAGACCATTGATGCAGCGCCTCGTAGTCGGCGAATTCGCGGCCCTCGCGCTCGCCGGCCATGACCGCGAACGCCGTCATCGGATGGCGCGCGACGCGCTCTTTACCGGGTGTCCAGAGCAGTTTGCCGCCCATCGTCTATCCTCTTCATGACCGCCCATGCTGGTGCCATAGCGCTTCCTCGATGGCAACGATCAGCGCGGCGTCGATCATTGGCCCGATGGACCGCGACCGGGGCGGCCTTGGCTTTGCGCCGCGCCGGGGTCTAGAACGGACAGAATTGAAGAAGGAAGCTTCGTGACGCGCATTTCTCCCCGGGACCGGCTCGAATCGCGCCCCGAACCCTCGGGCGAAAGACCACGGTTCAAGCGCCTTTCGCGTATTGCGGCCGCGATCGCGGTCCTGCTTGTCCTGATCGCGCTTGCGACCACGCTTCCCGGCCTTGCACTGGGTTCAGACGTAGCGCGGCAAGCCGTCGTTGACCGGCTGGAACGCATGACCGGCGAACCCGTCACCATCGAGGGTGACATTGCGTTCTCGCTGCTTCCCAGAACCCGGGTTGTTCTGGACCGCGTGCGCATCGGAAGCGCGGGTTCGCTCACCATCGGCCAGATCGTCGCCGAGCTCGACCCCATGAGTGCGTTGACCGGGACGGCGAACATCTCGCGTCTGGTGCTGATCCGGCCCGGCATCAAATTGGTGGCAGACCGGCCGAATGCTGACGCGGCGCGGTCACAAAGCGACCCCAAGCCGCGGCAACTCGCCAAGATGCTCCTCGGTCGGATCGAGGGATTGCGACGCATCGAGATCCGCGACGGGATCGTCCGCCCCCATCCGCGGATGCCCGGCGGAGACGTCAGCGATATCGACCTGATCGTGGCTCGCGCGTCCGCCGGGGCCGCGCTACGCCTGTCCGGTTCGTTCCTGTGGAACGGGCAGACAGCCGATGTGGATATCGATATCGGCGCCCCGGACGCGCTCATGGCCGGCGGATCAAGCAACGTCGACATCAACCTGTCCTCGCCGCCCTTGACCGCGAACTTCGACGGAACCGCAAGCCTCGACAGCAACGCCACGATCAACGGCAGGATCAAGCTGACGGCGGCTTCGCTGCGCAGCGGAATCGGGTGGTTTGCCGACCCCGACTTGCGAATACCGGATATCGGGCCGTTTTCGCTGAACGGCGAATTGCTGCTCGCCGGCCTCCAGGCCAATCTGCAGCAGGCCGACATATCGATTGCCGGCAGCCAGGGGCATGGCGCGCTGGAGGCGAGTTTCGCCCCGGCGACGCCGGTCGTCGGCGGCACGCTGGCTTTTGCGAGCCTTGACTTCAGCCCGTTTGCCCGTGCCGTCCTGCCGCTGCCAAACGATCCCTTCGATCTCAAACGGCCGATCGACATTGAATTCGCCAGGGCGGTGAAGCTCGACATCCGGCTGTCGGCAGCGCAGGCGAAGGTGGGTCCTGTGCCGCTGACCGATGTCGCGGCGATCGTCAGGCTGGGCGAGGGCCGGGCCGAACTCGATATCGGCGACGCAGCCGTCTTCGGCGGCCGCAGCCAGGCTAACCTCGTCTTCGACGCCAATCCGGCGACGCCCTCAGCGACAGGTCATCTTTCCGCCACCGGGGTCGATACCGCCAGCTTGCTGAAGGCCCTGAAGGTCGAAACGCTCGCCATGACCGGGCGCTCCAGCCTTTCCGCCGACGTGACGGCCCCTTTCCGCGACTGGGCATCCATTATTGGTGGCGCCCGTATCGACGCCGAATTCGTGTCACGCGACGGGACGATCCGCGGTTTTTCTCCAAAGGTTTTCACCTCATCCGGGACGCGGCCACTCGCCGACGGTCTGACCGGGACCACGGTTCCCTACACGGCGCTTGAGGCAAAAATCGCTACGGCCGGCGCCAACGTCCGTTTGAATGGCCTGACGATCGAAAGCAGCAACGGCGTCCTCGCGGCCTCCGGAGACCTGTCGGTCATTGATGGCAACGTCGCCATCCGCGGGCGGTACGATTCCCAGGCGGCCAAGACCGCCTCCTCCCAAGCCGCGTTCACCACATCGAAACCGATTGCGTTCACCATCGGGGGCAAATGGCCCAACCCGGACGTGACGACGCAATAGGCTGACGATCCGCTCTGACACGTATCGAACGTGATGACCGGAAGATCGAGCGAGCTTGTGGCCGGCGTCCGACAATCGGATCGAAAACGTCGCATGTCTGGCAAATCCCTCGCCGACGCCCTCTACCGCGCGCGCCGCCGGATCGCGCCGATGCTCGCCGGAGCGTTGATGATAATGGTGAGCGGGACGGCATTCGCCGCACCGCCAACGGCCGAGGCGAGCGCCGATCCGAGCGCATGCGTCGGCCGCTATCACGCATCGCTCATCGCCATCGGACAATCCGAATACCCGAAGATCAAGACGGCCCGCACGATCGCTTTCAAGGGCGACGACAGCCTGCCCGGATCGCTGATTTTCGCGCCGCCTTCCCAGCCCCGCGACTCAGATGAGATGGCGGCGCTGCGGCAGGCTACCGCCCAGGCACGTGCCCGTGGCCGCGCCGCCTGGCTCGCCAGTGCCGACAAGCGCTGGATCGCCGACCGGATCGTGACCGAACTCGGCGAATATCTCACCCAGGACGAATCCCCGTATCTGTGCGGCGGCGTGCCCGATTATCTCGCCACGGTGCGGAGCTTCGCCGACCGCATCGCCTCCGCGCCGGCGGAACCCGCCGAGCACCTCACGGTTCAGCGCGAGGTGGTCCGGCGCGCGATTCGCCAGGCTTTCGCCGCGATGCAGCCGGTGCCGGCGCCACGTTTCGCGCCGCCGGAAAGAGGCAGCGACCTTTTCGCCGGGCTTCGCCCCTCCAAGGACGCCGGGCGTATGACCGCGTTCCTCACCCCGGCCGCGCATTCGACCAGGAAGCGGGTTTACGGGCCGGTGATCGATCCCGATCTGCCACCGCTCGCGATGGCCGAGGTGACGCCGCTGGCGAGCGACCGCAACCGGCTCGCCGCGCTCGACGGCCTCGTCGCCGCCGCGCGAGCCGGCGGGTTCGCAACTCCGCCGAAAGGCGAGGTGGCGGTAACGGGCTCGGTCGGCGAAACGCGCCGTGCCCTGGAAACCGGGACGCGCCCGGTATTGGTTAGGCTGGCCGCGTTGAAGTCCCTGGTCGTCGGCAAGCAGGCCGCGATCGGCGACCCGCTGGTCCGGCGCGTGCTCCTCCCGGCCTTCGCCGAGATCGAGGCGCTCGACTATCTCGCCCACCGCCCGGCCGGCGGCGACCCGATGCTAGCGGCGATCGAAGCGACCCTTGACGCGATCGAGGCGGCCCATGCGAAAGCCTGCGACTGCGCCGACTGACCCGTCTCAGAGCATCGGATCAAAAATTGGAATCCGGTTCTTGGATCATTCCGATGTTCAATCAGAATGGTAGAGCCTCCTTTGTTCGTCCAAAGGGACGTACGGCTCTCTACCCACCTGCCGCCAACCGTTCGTCCCGGCGTCTGCGCACTTCACGGCGTTTGGTAACCAGCGCCGCGGCGATGACGCCCACCGCCACGACCGCGACGAGAAGCGTGCTGACGGCGTTGATTTTCGGCGTGACGCCGAGACGGACCTGGCTGTAGATCTTCATCGGCAGGGTCGTGGCGCCAGGGCCAGAAGTGAAGCTGGCGATGACCAGATCGTCCAGCGACAGCGTGAAGGCGAGCATCCAGCCGGCGGCGACGGCAGGCCAGATCACCGGCAGGGTGATCAGGAAGAAAGCCTTCCAGGGCGGGCAACCCAGATCCTGCGCCGCTTCCTCCAGGCTCCTGTCGAAGGTCACCAGCCGCGACTGAACGACCACGGCGACGAAGCACATGGAGAAAGTGACATGGGCGATCGTCACGGTCCAAAAGCCCCGGTCGAAATCGAGCGCCACGAACAACAGCAGCAGCGACAGGCCGGTGATCACTTCCGGCATCACCAGCGGCGCATAGACCATGCCGGTGAACAGCAGCCGGCCGCGAAAATCGAAGAACCGCACCAGCGCCGTCGCCGCGAGGGTGCCGAGGATCGTCGCCAGGCTCGCCGACAGGAGCGCCACCCGAATGGTGACCCAGGCGGCGTCGAGGAGCGCCTGATCGTTCCATAGCTCCCGGTACCAGACCGTCGAGAATCCGGCCCAGACCGTCACCAGACGCGAGGCGTTGAAGGAGTAGATGATCAAGAGGACGATCGGCAGATAGAGAAACGCGAAGCCGAGAACGACCGAAACGATATTGAACGGGCTCCAGCTCTTCGACATCAGGCGTTCCCGGTGGCTTTTGCCTGCGCCCGCTGAAACCAGACGATCGGCAGCACCAGGGCGAGCAAGAGAAGGATCGCCACCGCCGAAGAGACCGGCCAGTCGCGGTTGGAGAAGAACTCGTTCCACAAGGTCTTGCCGATCATCAGCGTGCGCGAGCCGCCGAGAAGGTCCGGGATGACGAACTCGCCGACGGCCGGAATGAACACCAGCATGATGCCGGCGATGACGCCCGGTCGCGACAGCGGGAAGGTGATCGTCCAGAACGCCTTGACCGGCGGACAGCCGAGATCGTTGGCCGCCTCGACCAGGCGATGGTCCATGCGCTCCAGCGAGGCATAGATCGGCAGCACCATGAACGGCAGGTAGGAATAGACGATGCCAATATAGACGGCGAGATTGGTGTTCATGATGACCAGCGGCGAGGAAATCACGCCGAGCCACATGAGGAACTGGTTGAGCAACCCGTCGGTCTTCAGGATGCCGATCCAGGCGTAGACCCGGATCAGGAAGCTCGTCCAGAACGGCAGGATCGTCAACAGCACCAGGATCGGCCTGAGGCCCCGCGGCGCTTTCGCCATGCCGTATGCGAGCGGATAGCCGACCAGCAACGTGACGGCGGTCGCGATGGCGGCGATCCTCAGGCTGGACAGATAGGAATTGATGTAGAGCGGGTCGCCGGCCAACCACCGGTAATTGTCCAGCGAGAACTGTTTCAGGTTGCTCCAGAATTCGGGCAAGCTTTCCAGTGGAAAGGCCGGCAGATAGGGCGGCTGCGCCAGCGCGATCTGCGACAGCGAAATCTTGAATACGATGAAGAACGGCGCCAGGAAGAAGACCAGCAGCCAGAGAAACGGGAGGCCGATGACCAGCTTGCGGTAGAGCCGACCGGTCCTCGTCGGAAACGGCTTCGTCGCGGATGCCGCCTCGACCGACATCATCTAGTTTCCCAGCACTATGCCGGCGTCGGCCGGAAAGGTGAGCCACACCTCCTCGTCATAGCCGATCGGCTCGTCCGAGCCGCGCGCCGCGTTGAGCGTCGCGGTGCGGACGATGTCGCCGCTTGCCAGCTTGACGTTGAACAGAGTCATGTCGCCGAGATAGGCGATGTCCCAGACCTCGCCGCGAAGGGCGTTCACCTGTTCGTCCACCGGCGCGTGACGGGACAGGCGCAGCTTTTCCGGCCGGATCGCGAAGAAGACCGTCTCGCCGGGTGTCACGTCGAGGCTGCTTTCGGCTTCGATCGTCGCGCCGGTCTTCGCCGCGATGCGGGTCACGCCGTTGCGGCTATGCTCGACCTCGCCTTCCAGGATGTTCACGCTGCCGATGAAATCGGCGACGTAGCGTGTCGCAGGCGCCTCGTAGATGATCTCGGGCGTTGCGACCTGCACGACCTTGCCCTCGCGCATGACCGAAATGCGGTCGGCCATGGTCATCGCCTCCTCCTGGTCGTGGGTGACGATCAGGAAGGTCAGATGCATTTCCTGCTGAAGGTCCATCAGCTCGAACTGGGTCTCCTCGCGCAGCTTCTTGTCGAGCGCGCCGAGCGGCTCGTCGAGCAGGAGCACCTTCGGCCGCTTGGCCAGCGAGCGGGCCAGCGCCACCCGCTGCTGCTGGCCACCCGAAAGCTGCTGCGGCTTGCGGCCCGCGAAGCCGTCGAGCTTCACCAGCTTCAGCATTTCGGCGACGCGGTCGTCGCGCTCGGATTTCGCCATACCGTCCTGCTTCAGGCCGAAGGCAATATTGGCGGCAACGTCCATATGCGGGAACAGCGCGTAGCTCTGGAACATCATGTTCACCGGCCGGCGGTGCGGCGGCATGCCGATGAGGCTCTGGCCGTCGAGGCGGACATCGCCCTGGCTCGGTTCCTCGAAGCCCGCCATGATCCGCAGGAGCGTCGACTTGCCGCAGCCCGACGGCCCGAGCAGCGCGTGGAATTCGCGCTGGTAGATCGTCAGCGAGAGATCGTCGACCGCCTTGAATTCACCGAACCGCTTGGTGACGCCGTCGAACGCGATCAGCGGCGTTGCGGACGGCTCGTTCCAGGGCTCGAAGCTGCGGCGAATATTGCCGAGGGATTTTTGCGCGCTCGCCATCACCGTCCGAACCAAAGCCTCATGTGCCCCCGGCGGCGAGCGCCGGGAGCGGCCATTGTCACTGACCGGTGGTGACCGTCGTGAACGCGCGATTGACCAGACGCTGGGTCCCCGCGTCGTAGGCCTCCTTTGTATAGAGCTTGGCCAGGGTGGCGTCGTCGGGATAGACGGCCTTGTCGTTCAGAATTGCCGGATCGACGAACTCCTGACTGGCCTTGTTGCCATTGGCGTAGACGACGTAATTCGTCGCCTTGGCGATCACTTCGGGCCGCATCAGATAGTTGATGAAGATGTGGGCGTTGACGGGATGCGGCGCGTCGGCCGGGATCGCCAGTTGGTCGAACCACATGCGGGCGCCCTCCTTCGGGATCGAATACTTGATTTCGACCCCCTGCCCGGCTTCCGCCGCCCGGTCCCGCGCCTGGAAGATGTCGCCGGAATAACCGTAGGCCACGCAAATATCGCCGTTAGCCAAGGCGTTGATATATTCCGAGGAATGGAATTTGCGCACATAGGGCCGAACCTTGAGCAGCGCGTCCTCGGCAGCCTGAATATCCTCGGGCTTTGTCGAATCCGGATCGAGGCCGAGATAATTCAGGGCAGCCGGGATCACTTCGGTCGCCCCGTCCAGCATCATGATGCCGCAATCGGCAAGCTTCTCGGCATATTGCGGGTCGAAGATGAGGTCCCAAGAGTCGGTCGGCGCGTTCGGAAGGCGCTCGTCAACCATTTTTTGGTTATATCCAATTCCCGTGGTTCCCCACATGTAATTAACTGAATAATCGTTGACCTTGTCATATTCGGCAACCCGTTCGGAAATGACATCCCACATATTGCCGAGATTGTTCAGCTTCGACTTGTCGAGCGGCTGCATCAGCCCCGCCTCGATCTGGCGCACCAGAAACTCGGTCGATGGCACCACGACATCATAGCCGCTGCCGCCTGCGAACAGTTTGGTGTCGAGAATGTCGTTGGAATCATAGACGTCGTAAACGACCTTGATCCCCGTCTCCTTGGTGAACTCCTCGAGGATCGAGTCGTCGATATAGTCCGACCAATTGTAGACGTTGACGACCTTTTCCTCCTGTGCGGAGGCCGCGCCGCTTCCGGCGGCGCCCATGGCAAGCACGGTCGCTCCGATCACTGCGATGGTTCGTCTCATCTGGTCCGACTCCCTATCCGAATTGAAAGACCGGTCATGCCGTCGGCAGGACCCGGTTCGCATCCTGATCGAGAGTTAAGAACATCGGCGAGCCGATTCCTAGTGGCTTGGATCGGGAGCGGCGGAAGAATTGCGGGGCGGCTATTGTCGCCTCGGTCGCATCATGAACCGCGCATCCGCCCCATAGGCGCGGAGGGCGCCGGGTGGCAGCGTCTCGCTGGCATCCCGAAAGCCGAAACGCGACCAGAACGGTACGGTGCCGTAGACCGACACCAAGCTCGCGCAGCGATAGGAGGAGGAAAGTTCGAGAAGCTGTTCCACGACAACGCGCGAATGGCCGGTTTTGCGGGCTTCCGGCGCGACGACGACATCATGGATATAGAAGCAGGCGCCCGGCTCGGGCAAGACGCCGAGAACGGTGGCGAGCTTCGGCGGCGGACCGTCCCGCCAGGGGTGCGCGACCACGTAGCCGGCAATCGGACCGTGCGCGCCGTCGGCGAGAACCAGGCATCCGCGCGGGTAAAGCCGCAGGCGGTCATGAAACACAGCCGCGTCCTCCGGCAGATCGGGATGGACGCGCTCGGCCAACGCAACGACACCGGCGAGATCGCCCGTGAGCATGGGCCGCCAGATGAGCTTCATCCGAGCATGGCAACGGAAACGCGCAAACTGGTGACGAACAGTGCGCGCGAGGCGTGGCGCAACGACAGCCGGCGCCTCACGCGTGATGCTTGGCGTACCAAGCAAGTACCAGGGCGGAGCCCAACATGAGGGCTGGCGCGCCGAAATATGCGAAAAGCTCGAAATTCGTCATCGGTCGAGCCTCCTCAAGAGCGATCGTCCCGCTGTATGTAGGAGATAACCTACGGCCAGGCAAATGAGCGAGCCCAGTGATCCTCCCGCCAAACTGACGACGGATGTCTGGAAGATGGCAGCAACGAGCGGAGCAACCCCGCCCGTGATGACAGTGCCGGCGGCCAGAATATTCAGGAAATTCGCGGTGAGCTTGAGACGCTCCCGATCACCCTCGGTCATTGCGTTCCGAGACCTTCCCTAAAACCGTTCTCACATCGTCAATGGACCGGATGGAAGGCCTCGATATCTGCTCGCCCTCACCGGTGTTTCTGGCCCTCGCCGTAGAACAGCTTTTCCCAGGCCTTGTGCGCCTTGTAGCCCTCGCGGATGAAGGGCGTGAACACCGCCATGTTCAACACCGCCTTGTTGGTGAGATTGGCCGGGAACTTCGTCGGCTTCTCGAAATCGACGAACAACACCACCCGCACCTCGTCAGAGTGGTTCCAGGCCTCGTGCTCATAGGCGTCGTCGAAGATCAGCGCCTCGCCCTCGCGCCAGTGGCGGGTCTGATCGTCGATACGGATACCGACCTTGTCCGGCGCGTCCGGCACGATCAGCCCCAGATGGAAGCGCAGCACGCCGTTGTAGGGACCGCGATGCGGCGGCAAGTGCTTGCCGGGCTCGAAGATCGAGAACATCGCCGATTTGAGACCCGGGATCTTTTGAAGGATGCGCCAGGTCTCCGGACATTGCCGGATCGCCTCCTCCGACTTGATGCCGTACCCGCACAGGAAGAACGTCTTCCAGTTCTGGTCCGACGAGATCGAACGGACTTCCGAGGAAATTTCGTGAAAGGCGGGAAGCTCGCCCTTACGCACCAGGATCTTGTCGAGTTCGGCGCGGATCAGCCGCCACTCCGCCTCGACCTCCCTGGCCCAGGGAAAATCGTCGGTGGGAAACACCGGCGGGTTGCCGACCGCCGAATGCTTGAGGTTGAGCTTTTCCGCACCGTCGACGAGGCGCTGGACCGATCGGGCGACGAACCCATCCCCTCCCATCGTGTCCTCGAGCCCTTCGGTCTTCTGGTTCTGCTGGCTGACGCTCTTGTCCATCGGTTCCTGCTTTGCATTCGTCGGCCAGGGCCGCGTTTCTGGTTCCGGCGGCCGACTTCGACAAGCCATGTGACGATCGTGTGACCGCCCGACGTGGCTCGCAAGAATTTGGGCACGTGCTACTGGAAATCAAACGCGCTGAGCCCGGTGACCATCTCGTCGAGGCCGAGCGGCCGGGTCAGGGGGGGCTCGGCGCGCGCAAGACAGCCTTGCCGCTCGCACAGCCGGCACGCCGGCCCGATCTTCGTCGCCACGGATTTCGAGCCGAGATGGCGGCCATAGACCGTCTCGTCCTTGAAGCCGATGTCGCAGCCGATCAGGATCGCGGTCCGCCGGGGGCGTTCCTCGAAACCCGCCTGCAGGCCCTCCAGGGTTCGCGCGAACAGCAAAAACTCCGCCCCGTCTGGCATTTCGGCGGTCTCGACCAAAATCTGCCCCGGCTGGGCGAACGCGGCGTGGATCGGTAGCTTGGGACAGCCGCCGCCGAAACGCTGGACCGGAAAGCCCCGCGCGCCGGCGCGGCGGAAGCGATTGCCGGCATTGTCGACCTCCAGCATGAAGAAGGGCACCCCCGGCGCGCCCTGCCGCTGCAACATGGTCAGCCGGTTCGCCACCTGCTCGAACGAGACCTGGAAGCGCCCGCGCAGGACGTCGATGTCGTAGGCCGCGCGCTCGGCCGCGGACTGAAAGGCGCCATAGGGCATCATCAGCGCATGCGCGGCATAGCGCAAAAGCTCGAAACGGCCGAGCCGCCGGGCCTCGTCGCTGGAAAAGCCGAAGGCCTCGGTCTCGGCGGCGATGACGTCGCCGAATGCGAGCTGACAGGCCTCCAGGGCGGTCTCGCGAATGCGGTCGGCCGGCGCCAGCCGCTCGGAGAGGAACAGCCGGCGAGAATGGCGATCGAAGCGGCGGCGCCAGTTCGGCATGGTCTGCACCGGCAGGACGCGCACGGCGACATCGTGCTCCTTGCGCATCCACGCTTTCAACGCGGCCATCAGATCGTCACCGGGGGCGAGAGCCTGATGGAAGCCTTCCGCCGCGGTCTCGATCGCCGCCAAATAGTTCGGCCTGGTTTCGAAGACCTCGCGCACCTCGTCGATCGGTAGCCGCGTGCCGGACAGCCGCGTCTCGCGGCCCTCACGCGCCAAAAGCTCGGACAGATCGGTCAGCCGTCCCTGCTGCTCGCGATAGGCCCGATGCAGCTTGACGATGCCGGCGGCGGCGTTCGGAGCCGCGTCGGCGATCTCCAGAAGCTCCTGTTCGCCCGGCAATTCCCCCGCCAGAAGCGGATCGGAGAAGACCACCTTCAATTCGTTGACCGAACCCCGCGATTCACCGCTCTGAAGATCGCTCAGGTCGATGTCGTAGGATCCCGATAGGCGCAGGATGAGCTGCACCGTCAGCGGCCGCTGGTTGCGTTCGATGAGGTTGAGATAGGACGGCGAAATGCCGAGCCCTTCGGCCATCGCCGTCTGGGTCAGGCCGAGCCCGTTGCGAATGCGCCGGATGCGCGGCCCGGCGAAGATCTTGTTCTCGGCCATCAGCGGCGGCCGTTGACAGCCGGCGCGGCACCGGCGCCGTCGGCCCTACAGGATTCGCTCCCTCGCCGATGCTGAAGCGCAGCGTGGCTCAGGCGCCGGTCCGCAGACCGCCTGTACGCTTGAGGCAGGCCGGGCCGGGACCGCGCATGTAATAGCGCTCGGGGTGATAGCTCGGCCGCAGCAGGCCGCGAACCACATGGACGTAACGCACCAACACAGAAACCGTATTCATTTTCCGCTCCACCGGTCGATCGACCGTGTCTCGTGACAGAGTTGGAGGATCGCAGGAAAAGATTGAGATTCATGGAATCCGTGGCGAATTTATGTGGCGGTCGAAGAGCTTAGGGGCAGGAGGCGCGCAATTTCGAAGCCCCGTTGCGCGGCGGACACAGATATCCGGGCCGCACTGGAGGCACCGAGCCCACCCCATAGCAATATTACAATATTTACATATTTACAAGTGCGTATTGTGAAAGCTGCGACAAGACGACCCGAATTGCATTGATCCCGTTCAGATGCTTGTAGACAAGGCTTTGCTGCGGTGCGATCTCAATCATCAGATGCTGTCAAGATTATGTCAAAGATCTCACCCGGCAGCGATCGAGCAAAGAGGACCCTCGCAATGACTGATTTTTACAATCTCGTTCCATCCGCTCCGGAAGGCCGCTTCGACAACATCACGCGGGATTACTCGGTCGAGGACGTGCAGCGCCTGCGCGGGTCGGTGCAGATCAAGTATACGCTCGCCGAGAATGGCGCCAACCGGCTCTGGCAGCTGATCCATTCGGATGACTTCGTCAATTCGCTCGGCGCCATGACCGGCAACCAGGCGATGCAGCAGGTGCGCGCCGGTCTCAAGGCGATCTATCTCTCCGGCTGGCAGGTCGCAGCCGATTCCAACACCGCCTCCTCCATGTATCCCGATCAGTCGCTCTATCCAGCCAACGCCGCGCCGGAACTTTGCCGGCGCATCAACCGCACCCTGCAACGCGCCGACCAGATCGAGCACGCCGAAGGCGAGATGTCGGTCGACACCTGGTTCGCGCCGATCGTCGCCGACGCGGAAGCCGGCTTCGGCGGCCCGCTCAACGCCTTCGAGATCATGAAGGCCTTCATCGAGGCGGGCGCCGCCGGCGTCCATTACGAGGACCAGCTCGCGTCCGAGAAGAAGTGTGGGCACCTCGGCGGCAAGGTGCTGATCCCGACCAAGGCGCATATCCGCAACCTCTCCGCCGCGCGGCTCGCCGCCGACGTCATGGGCGTGCCCTCGCTGGTCATCGCCCGCACCGACGCGGAAGCCGCCAAGCTTCTCACCTCCGACATCGACGAGCGCGACCGGATGTTCGTCGATTACGACGCCGGCCGCACGGCGGAAGGCTTTTATCGGGTGAAGAACGGGCTCGAGCCCTGCATCGCCCGCGCCATCGCCTATGCCGACTATTCCGACCTGATCTGGTGCGAGACCTCCAAGCCCGATCTCGACCAGGCGCGGCGCTTCGCCGAAGCGGTGAAGAAAGAGCATCCGAACCAGATGCTGGCCTATAATTGCTCGCCCTCCTTCAACTGGAAGAAGCATCTCGACGACGCCACGATCGCCAAGTTCCAGCGCGAGCTCGGGGCGATGGGCTACAAGTTCCAGTTCATCACGCTCGCCGGCTTCCATCAGTTGAACCACGGCATGTTCGAACTCGCCCGCGGCTACAAGGACCGGCAGATGGCGGCCTATTCGGAGCTGCAGGAAGCCGAATTCGCGTCGGAAGCGGACGGCTATACCGCCACCAAGCACCAGCGCGAGGTCGGCACCGGCTATTTCGACGCCGTGTCGATGGCGATCAGCGGTGGTCTGTCCTCGACGACCGCCATGGGCGAATCGACCGAGAGCGACCAGTTCAAGCCGGCAACGCCGGTCCGCGAAGCCGCGGAATAAACGCCAGACGGGCCGCATCGCCGTCGACGGCATCCGGCCCGCCCCACCCAGAAGCTTGGATCATCGAAGGCTGGCCCGCCGGACCGGCGACCAGCCAAACCTTGGAGAAGAACGATGAGCGCAGTCGCAAACGACCAGGAACGCCCGCGCACCCGCGTCAAGGAACGCGCCGAGGAGCAGTCGTCGGCCATGGACGATGCCCAGCAGACCGCGATCCGGATGCTGGCCAATGATTTGCACCGGCTCAATCAGTCGGTGATGAAAGCGGTCGAATCCGGCGTGTCGGTCGAGCTGGTCCGCTCCGCCCGCCACCATTCCGGCAACGGCAATTGGGGCGACCTGCTGATCCCGGTGGTCGTCAAGACGGAAGGGTGAGCTTTCTGCAAGCGCGATAGGACGGGCACCCTCGCGGGTGCCCGCCCTGCATCGGGCGATCGTCCGCTCGCCGTCCCTTCCCCCGCCTGCGCCGCAAGGCTATGCTGAACGTCCCAGCCGCATGGCGCCGAAGGACTGCATGGCCGACACTTCCAGCACAAAACCACCGCGTAGCGGCGTTCCCGCGCGCATCGATCGCCACAAGACGAAAGCCAAATCGGGCGGCAACGAGGCCAGTCCGATTCGCGGCCCGAAGATGGAGGTCAAGCGCGACCTCGGTTCGCTGCAGCTGTCGGCCGACGACCACCCCGCCTTTCTGCAGAGCAAGCGCGGAGTTGCGTCGATGTCTGAGGCCGGCGACTGGCTGCGCGCCCGCGGCATCGACGACCTGGAATGCATCACGCCCGACCTCGCCGGGGTTGCCCGCGGCAAGATGATGCCGGCGAAGAAATTCGTCGCCAACACCTCGCTCGCCCTGCCCTCGGCTTTGTTCATGCACACGATCTCCGGCGAATATCCGGAAGAGAGTGGCGAGTTCCGCTATTCGCCCAATGACGGCGATCTGAAGCTGGTGCCGGATCTGTCGACGCTGTCGCTGGTTCCCTGGGAGAGCGACCCGACCGCGCAGGTCATCTGCGATCTCGTCGACCAGAGCGGCGCGGCCGTCCCCTATACGCCCCGCAACGTGCTGAAACGGGTGATGGCGCTGTACGAAGCGCTCGGCTGGAAGCCGGTGGTAGCACCCGAAATCGAGTTCTACCTAGTTTCCAAGAATGTCGACCCCGACTATCCGCTGGTGCCGCCGATCGGCCGCTCCGGCCGCCAGATCCAGAGCGGGCAGTCCTACTCCATCGCCGGCGTCAACGAATTCGACGAGCTCATCGACGACATTTACGATTTCTCTGACGCGCAGGGGCTGGAGATCGACACGCTGATCCACGAGGAGGGCGCCGCCCAGCTCGAGATCAATCTGCGCCACGGCGATCCGCTGGAACTTGCCGATCAGGTGTTCATGTTCAAGCGCACCATCCGCGAGGCGGCGCTCGGCCAGGACATCTACGCCACCTTCATGGCCAAGCCGATCCAGGGTCAGCCGGGCTCGGCCATGCATATCCACCAGTCGGTGATCGACCGTACGAGCGGCCGCAACGTGTTCTCGAACGCGGACGGCTCGGCCTCGGAGCTGTTCTTTTCCTTCATCGGCGGCATGCAGCGTTTCGTGCCGTCGACGCTGATCATGATGGCACCCTACGTCAATTCCTACCGCCGCCTGACCTACGGCATGAGCGCGCCGACCAACAATGCCTGGGGCTACGACAACCGCACCACGGCGTTTCGTGTCCCGACCTCCGACCCAGCCGGGCGGCGGGTCGAGAACCGGCTGCCCTCCTCCGACGCCAATCCCTATCTCGCCATCGCGGCCTCGCTCGCCTGCGGCTATCTCGGCATGGTCAAAGGCCTTCGGCCCGACGAGCCGACGGACCGCACGGTGAACGAGGGCGGCGGCATCTCGCTGCCGCGCGGCCTGCTCGAAGCCGTCGCCGCCTTCGAGGCGGAGGAAGCCTTCCACGAGGTGTTCAGCCGCGAATTCGTCGGCACCTATGCCGGCATCAAACGCGGCGAGCACGAGACCTTCATGCAGGTCATCAGCCCCTGGGAGCGCGAGTTCCTTCTTTTGCAGGTCTGACCGTGACCCCCTATCAGTCTCCAATCGCGCCGGGCCGCTCCTGGTACGAGGACAGCGTCGAGCGCCCGGCCTATCCGAGCTTGAGCGAAAGCCTCGCTGTGGACGTCGTGGTCGTCGGCGGCGGCTTCACCGGCTTGTCGGCAGCCGTTCATCTGGCGCGGAGCGGCGTTCGCGTCGCCGTCCTCGAGGCGCATCGCTTCGGCGACGGTGCCTCCGGCCGCAATGGCGGCCAGATGGGCACCGGCCAGCGGCTGGCGCCGTCGGAGATCGAGGCGACCTACGGTTTCGAACGGTCGAAGGCCCTGTTCGACCTGGCCGAAGCGGCAAAGGTGCATCTCATCGATTTCGTCGCGGCCAACGGCATCGACGTGGACTATCGCCCCGGCCAGTTGTCTGTCGTCCACAAGCACCGCTATCTCGACGATTATCGCGCCGAAGTCGACGATCTGGCGACCCGCTACGACTACCCGCATATGCGCTACATGGACGCCGGGGAGACCGCCGAGCGGCTGGGCTCGACCCGCTATTTCGGCGGCATCCGCGACACCGGCACCGGCCACATCAACCCGATGAAGCTGGTCGTCGGCAGCGCCAGCGTCGCCGCCGAAGCCGGAGCGCTGCTGTTCGAGGGCACCAAGGTCGAGCGACTGGAACGCCGCGGCGGCAAGATCGTCGCGACGACGGCCGCCGGCACAGTGACCGCCGAGCGGGCGCTGATCGCGACCAACGCCTATGGCACGGGGCTGTATCGCGCGATCGACGCCCATGTGATGCCGATCGGCTCGTTCATCGGAGCCACCGAACCGCTCGCCGACCCCGACGCCATTCTGCCGGGCGGCGAGGCCTGCAACGATTCACGCTTCGTCGTGCGCTATTTCCGCAAGAGCCGCGACGGCCGGCTGCTGTTCGGAGGGCGCGAAGCCTACACCTCGGCGACCGGCGATATCGCGCGGCACATCGTCAAGCAGATCGCCGAAGTCTATCCGCAGTTTGCCGATGTCCGACTTACCCATGCCTGGGGCGGCGCCGTCGGCATCACGATGCAACGGCTGCCCTATGTCCGGACCCTCGAGCCGGGCATCACCACCATCGGCGGCTTTTCCGGCCATGGCGTGATGCTGGCGAATTTCGCCGGCCGGCTCTATGCCGAGCGGGTGACGGGCAAGCAGGACCGGCTCGCCGAATTCGAGGCGCTACGGATTCCGGCGTTTCCGGGCGGCCGGCATGTCCGCGCGCCCCTGCTGTTCCTGGCGATGACCTGGTTTTCCCTGCGGGACCGGATCTGACGCCCCCGACGGCTTGACGATTCGTGCCAAGGCGGCAGGTTCGTTGCCCGATCCGGGACCGGATCGTCTCCGCTGCGAGCGCATGTCCTTCATCGACAAATGACCGCGTGGCGGAAGTCTGTTTCTGCTACACTGTGGAGGCTGCCGAGCCGATGAGGGCTCGCTTCAATCAGCGGGGAAAAGGTCGATGAAGGAAAGCAAGGGAAAGTCGAAGAAGGAGCAGGCGCCGAAGCCGAACGCCTCCCAGCCCAGCCAGAAAGGAAATATCGCGACGCCGCCCAAACCGAAGAAGTAGCCGGTTTCCACGCGTCTACCGAATGGTCCCATGGACACCCTCGCGAGCAATCCATGCGCGGCCGTCGATCTTCGGCTGCGCATGGATCGCAGCGACACGGAAATCACAGTCGCGCACCGCGCATCATCTTGATCGGCGCCTGCGCCGACGTGTCGGCAGCGCGCGGCGAGGCCGTATTCGTTCAGAATACCGGCTTGATCATTGGCTGAAGTGCCCGACCTGAGACATAGGTGACGTTTTGTACCGGACACATGGGTAACACTTTTGGCTTTTTGCCGGAGGTGTTGATGCCGTGGAAAGAGAGTTCGGTGATGGAGGAACGTCTGCGTTTTGTCGCCCGCCTTCTCGACGGCGA
>DRFF01000066.1 GCA_011050685.1 Aurantimonas coralicida | reverse complement strand
CGGGTCGAGCCGGCTCTGAGAGGAATATCGCAGTCGCCGCGCGGCGATTTACGCTCGTTTCCACGCCCTCAGCCGACTGCATTCGCCGCATGAATTCCGACGCCGCCAGCCGGCGCGTCGCAACCATGACGAGGGTGGTTTGTCCAAGACGATACACACGATGCTGCGGGTGCTCGACGAAGCGCGCTCGGTCGCGTTCTACGACAAAGCCTTCGGCCTGAAAGTCGCCGATCGCTACGATTTCGACTCCTTCACGCTTGTCTACCTCTCCAATCCGGAGAGCGAGCACGAGGTCGAACTGACGATCAACAAGGGCGAGACGACGCCCTACGATCTTGGCAACGGCTACGGCCACGTCGCCGTCTCGGTCGGCGATCTTGGCGCCGAGCACGAGCGCATGCGCGCGGCGGGACTGGCGCCCAAGGACATCAAGGAAATTTCACACCAAGGCACGAAGCTCGGCCGCTTCTTCTTCATCGATGATCCGGACGGCTACAAGATCGAGGTACTGGAACGGGGCGGGCGCTTTAAATAGCGCCGCGCGCTCCTGGCGCGGCCCAGCGGGAGAATGGGACGAGTCGAGACAGACGAACCACGCCATCGGGAGGAACCAAAATGGCAGAGGTAATGGGACGCGCCGCGCCGAGCCGGCGCAGCTTTCTGAAAGGCGGAGCCGGACTTCTGGCCATGACGATCATGCCTTCGGGTCTGATCGTCGGGCAGGCCTGGAGTCAGATGCCGCAGGCAACGAAGCCAGAGACCTTTGCGACCCTCGTCCAGATGTCGCGGGACACCTATCCGCACGCCATGATCGAGGACAAATGTTACGCGATTGCCGTCGACATTCTCGATCAGGCGGCCCGCGCCTCGAAAGGCGATCTCGCGATGCTCGAGGACGGCGTCGCCAAGTTGAACGATGCTGCCCGAACCAAGCACGACACGGACTACGCGGCGGTGGTGAGCGATGACGATCGTACCGCGATCCTGAAGGAGATGGAGAGCGATCCGTTCTTCCAGAAGGTGCGCTCGAACCTCGTCGTCGGGCTCTACAACCAGAAGGAGCTTTGGCCGATGTTCGGCTATGAGGGCGCCTCGGCCGACAAGGGCGGCTACATCGAGCGCGGCTTCGACGACATCGACTGGCTCTGAGAGCCGCGCCGGGAAACAGATCCAGCATTCGACAATGGGAGTTCGATGCGCCGCGAGGAGGCGATGGCATCGAAAACTCCGGGAGGAAACGCACCATGCCCGCACCTTATGATCTCAATGACGACAGCGTGGCCGTCATCGTCGGCTCGGGAGCCGGCGGCGGTACCCTCGGCGCACAACTCGCCCTCAAGGGCATCGATACCGTCATCCTCGAAGCCGGCTCTCGCCACGAGACCGAGGACTTCATCAACGACGAGTGGGATTCCTTCGGCCAGCTCGCGTGGAAGGACAAGCGCACGACGTCCGGCGACTGGCAGGTCGCCAAGGATTTTCCGAACCTTCCGGCCTGGATCGTCAAGGCCGTCGGCGGTTCCACTACCCACTGGGCCGGAGCCTCGCTGCGCATTCAGGAGCACGAGTTCAAGACGCTGACCCACTACGGCGCGATCGAGGGCGCCAACCTTCTCGACTGGCCGATCGACCTGAAGGAGATGGAGCCCTGGTACGCCATGGCCGAGGACCGGATGGGCGTCACCCGGACCAACGGCATCCCGGGCCTGCCCGGCAACAACAACTTCAAGGTGCTGGAAGCCGGCGCCAAGAAGATCGGCTACAAGGAAGTCCACACCGGCCGCATGGCCATCAATTCCGAGCCGCGCGACGATCGTGCGTCATGCCTGCAGATCGGTTTCTGCTTCCAGGGCTGCAAATCCGGCGCCAAATGGTCGACCCTCGTCTCCGAGATACCCAAGGGCGAGGAAACCGGCCGGCTCGAAGTCCGCCCGGACAGTCAGGTCCTCAGGATCGAACACGACGCCTCCGGCAAGGTCACCGGCGTCGTCTATGCCGACAAGGACGGCAAGGAGCACGTGCAGAAGGCCCGGATCGTCGCCGTCGCCGGCAATTCGATCGAAAGCCCACGGCTGCTTCTCAACTCGCAATCCTCGATGTTTCCCGACGGCCTCGCCAATTCCTCCGGCCAGGTCGGCCGCAACTACATGCGCCACACGACCGGGTCGGTCTACGCCACATTCGACAAGCCGGTGCACATGTACCGGGGCACGACGATGGCCGGCATCGTCCAGGACGAGGCCAGGCACGACACCTCGCGCGGCTTTGCCGGCGGCTATGAGTTCGAAACGCTGTCGCTCGGCCTGCCCTTCATGGCGGCCTTTCTCGACCCCGGCAAATGGGGGCGCGATTTCTCCAGCGCCATGGACGAATACCGCAACATGGCGGGCCTGTGGATCGTCGGCGAGGACATGCCGCGCGAGGATAACCGGATCACCCTGTCGGACAGCGACAAGGACGCTTTCGGCATGCCGGTCGCCAACGTCAATTTCGACGATCATCCCAACGACACCGCGATGCGCAACCACGCCTACCAGCAGGGCTCGGCGATCTACGACGCGGTTGGAGCCGTGCGCACCATCCACACCCCGCCCTATCCCTCGACCCACAATCTGGGGACCAACCGGATGAGCGAGAAGCCGGAGGATGGCGTCGTCAATCGCTTCGGCCAGACCCACGACATCCCCAACCTGTTCGTTTCCGACGGCTCGCAGTTCACGACCGGCGCCGCCGAGAACCCGACCCTGACGATCGTCGCGCTGGCGCTGCGCCAGGCCGACCATATCGCCGGGCGGATGGCTTCCGGAGAGCTGTAAGTGCCCGAACGAAAGCAAGCAGAGCCGGCCGCAGCCGGCTCTGCTCAAGCGAAGTTGAATTGGCTTCCCGGATGGACTGGTCGCCCGTCCCGCCTACGCCGCAACGTGGGCCTGCGGCACGGCGGCGGCGCGTAGCTGGCGCCCGATATCGTCCCAAGTGTCAGTTTCGACGGGTCGAGCCGGACGTACGGCGCCCGGCAACGCCGCCGAAAGGACGTCCAGCAGTATCCTTTGCTCAAGCGACCGCGCGTCCTTGACCAGGCAATAGATCATCACATGGAACTGCAGCTTGCCAATCTCCGACGTCGACACCGCCACGTCGAAGCCGGGTCCGGCAATATCGGCGCCGGCTTTGCCAGCGGTCAGCCGATGGAATCGGGTCGCCCGCTCGAGGTCGTCGGCGAGCGCCGCTCCAGCCGCTTCCTCGATCAACGCGATCGTTTTGCGCACCGATCCTGCTGTCTCCAGCGTCAGGGTGAAGCGATGCGGCGCGAAGTGGCGCGGCTGCGGCTCCACTCTGACCGGGCCGGTGAGCAAGATCGAGTTCGGCAGCATCACCGTCCGACCGGTGCCAGCGTGGCCGAGATGATGCGGTGGCAGCTCCATGATCGTCGTCGAGAACAGGCCATGGTCGATCACTTCGCCATGAATGCCGCTCATCTCGATGCGATCGCCGACCTTGAAGAGATGGCCGCTGAAGCGCAGCACCGCGCCGGCGACGCACATAATCAGCTCCTTGGTCGCCACCACCAGAGCCACCATCACCGCGGCGAGCGAGAAGACGATGTTCTGGATTTCGCTCAGCCAGATGCCGAGAAGAGCGATTGCCAGGACCGCATTGCAGACGGCGCGAATGGTGAAGCGGCGTTGGCGCGTGACGATCGGATCGGCCCTGCGGGTGGCGACCCACTCACCCAACCAGCGAAGAACGAGGACGCCGATCAGGATGCCGAGGCTGATCGTCAAGTTGTCGGCGACTCTGGAACTGACGAATGGCATGGCTCTCTCCGCCGACAGGACAACACGGCGGCGGCCGGCGGACCGGCCGGACGCGGGCGACTTTCGCCGTGGCTGGCATGGCCGATCTATCGATCCTGAAGGGTTAACCCGGGGTTGAAACATTATGTCGAAACCGAGGTATTTCAGTCGGCCGCACCGCCATTATCCGTCGCGAGGCGACGGCAGCGCGACTCCCCCGAGTGACCAGCCGGCCTTGCGGCGCGTGCCTCCCGCAGGTAGCAGAGGCGACAATCTTGGTCTTGGAGGAAGGATTTCGATGACAGCCAAGCTCCTGCTGCTTCCCGGCGACGGCATCGGCCCCGAAACGATGGCGGAAGTCGTAAAGCTCGTCGCCGTGATGAACGAAGCGACCAACGCGGGTTTCGAGACCGAGACCGCGCTCGTCGGCGGCTCGGCCTATGACGACTGCGGCAAGCCGGTGTCGGATGCGACCATGGATCTGGCGATGCAAGCCGACGCGATCCTGTTCGGCGCGGTCGGCGGGTCGAAATGGGACGGGGTCGCCTACGACCTGCGGCCCGAGGCCGGGCTGTTGCGCTTGCGCAAGGACATGGAGCTGTTCGCCAATCTGCGCCCGGCGATCTGCTATCCGGCGCTGGCCGGCTCCTCCTCGCTGAAGCGCGAGGTGATCGAGGGGCTCGACATTTTGATCGTGCGCGAGCTGACCGGCGGCGTCTATTTCGGCGAGCCGAAGGAAATCATCGATCTCGGCAATGGCCAGAAACGTGCCATCGACACCCAGGTTTACGAAACCTATGAAATCGAGCGCATCGCCCGCGCCGCCTTCGACCTCGCCCGGACCCGCCGCGGCAAGGTGACGTCGATGGAAAAGCGCAATGTAATGAAGTCGGGGCTCTACTGGAACGAGGTGGTCACGCGGATTCACCGGGACGAATATGCCGACCTTCAGCTGGAACACATGCTGGCCGACTCCGGCGGTATGCAGCTGGTGCGCGCGCCCAAGCAGTTCGACGTCATCGTCACCGACAATCTCTTCGGCGACATGCTGTCGGACATCGCGGCGATGCTGACCGGCTCGCTCGGCATGCTGCCCTCGGCCTCGCTCGGCGCCGTCGACGCCAAGACCGGCAAGCGGCGCGCGCTCTACGAGCCGGTCCACGGCTCGGCACCCGACATCGCCGGCCAGGGCATCGCCAACCCGCTGGCGATGATCGCCTCTCTGGCGATGTGCCTGCGCTATTCCTTCGCGATGATCGCCGAGGCAGACGCGCTGGAAGCCGCGATCGCCGAGGTGCTCGGCAGCGGCATCCGCACCGGCGACATCATGGCCGACGGTTGCCGGAAGGTCGGCACGGCCGAGATGGGCGACGCGGTGCACGACAGTTTCCGAAAGAAGCTCGCCGCCGGATCTCGGTCATGCAACCACTTGGCTGCATCAGTCATTGTATCCTCAATCAGTCGAAGGAGAGCACGATGATTAGAGGTATCCTGAAAGCCGTTTTTGTCGGCTGGGTCGCCAAGAAGTTTCTGAACCGCGACAGCGAGCCCAAGCGCGATCCGCGTCGGGTCTAGCTTTCGTTCCCGGCCCACGGATCGCGGGCCGTCCGCCGACCCTGCTCGTTGCGTCCCCGAAATGCATGGCCGGCCCTCCGAACGGGGGCTGGCCTTTTTTCGTTCTGGTGGCCCGATTGACAAGCGGGGTGTCTCCGCGCATATCGCAGGCCATGTTCGCGCGCTCCACGATCAAAACGTCGATTATCTGACGCCGTCTGCCCCGCTTGGTCTCCCCCGGGGCGGTAGACGAGCGTGCAATGATCAGACGGGGAGAGCGAAGGATTGTATCCCATGGGTTACAAGGTTGCCATCGTCGGCGCCACCGGCAATGTCGGACGCGAAATGCTGAGCATCCTCGCCGAACGCGGCTTTCCCGCGGACGAGGTCGTGGCGCTGGCGTCGCGCCGTAGCCTCGGGACCGAGGTCTCCTTCGGTGACAAGACGCTGAAGACGAAGCCGCTCGACCAGTACGACTTTACTGGAACCGACATCTGCCTGATGTCGGCCGGCGGCGGCGTGTCCAAGGAATGGTCGCCGAAGATCGCGGCCAAGGGCTGCGTCGTCATCGATAATTCCTCGGCGTTTCGCTACGATCCCGACGTGCCGCTCATCGTTCCGGAAGTGAACGCCGACGCCATCACGGGTTTCACGAAGAAGAACATCATCGCCAACCCGAACTGCTCGACTGCGCAACTCGTCGTCGCGTTGAAGCCGCTGCACGACCACGCCAAGATCAAGCGTATCGTCGTGTCCACCTACCAGTCGGTATCGGGCGCCGGCAAGAACGGCATGGACGAGCTGTTCACCCAGAGCCGGGCGGTGTTCGTCGCCGACGAGATCGAGCGCAAGACGTTCACCAAGCGCATCGCCTTCAACGTCATTCCCCACATCGACGTGTTCATGGAGGACGGTTCCACCAAGGAAGAGTGGAAGGTGATGGTCGAGACCAAGAAGATGCTCGACCCGAAGATCAAGGTTACCTGCACAGCCGTGCGCGTGCCGGTCTTCATCGGCCATTCCGAGGCCGTGAACATCGAGTTCGAGAACCCGATCACCGCCGACGAGGCACGCGCGATCCTGCGCGAGGCGCCGGGTTGCCTCGTCGTCGACAAGCACGAGGACGGCGGCTACATCACGCCGTATGAATCGGCAGGTGAAGACGCCACCTACATTTCCCGCATCCGCGAGGACCAGACGCTGGAGAACGGGCTGAACATCTGGATCGTCTCCGACAATCTGCGCAAGGGCGCGGCGTTGAACACCGTTCAGATCGCCGAATTGCTGATCAATCGCGGCCTGTTGAAAACGCAGCGGGCGGCCTGAGCCAGCCCAAGTCAGGACGGCCGGTGTCGCTTTGCGAGGCCGGCCTTTCCTTTTGTGAATACCACAAGGACGCGGACGCTCTGTCCGTTGCCTGTGGGTAACGCTGGAATGGAATTGCGGCGGCTATCTGATCAGTCGTATTTCAGTCACTTGTAGCAACTAACGCCGACCGCGAATGGACACGAAGCGGGCCGTGAAGGCCCCGAAGCCAACACTGGATATCGCTCATGAAAAAGCTCGCCCTCGTCCTTGCGCTGACCGCCGCCGTCGCCGGTTGTACGACCGACCCGTATACCGGTGAAGCCAAGCTCTCCAACACCGTCGGCGGCGCCGGCATCGGCGCCGGCGTCGGCGCGCTCGGCGGCTATCTCGTCGGCGAGGCGACGGGCGCCGATTCGGGCCGCGCCGCGCTGATCGGCGCTGGCGTCGGTGTGCTGGCTGGCGGCAGCGTCGGCGCCTATATGGATTCGCAGGAAGACAAGCTGCGCCGGCAGCTTCAGGGCACCGGCGTCTCCGTCACCCGGGCCGGTGATCGCATCATCCTCAACATGCCGTCGAACATCACATTCCCGAGCGACCAGTCGTCGATCCTTCCGGCCTTCTATCCGACGCTCAGCTCGGTGGCGCTGGTCCTGCAGGAGTTCGACAAATCGATCGTCGACGTCTACGGCCACACCGACAGTCAGGGCTCTGACGCCTACAATCTGCAGTTGTCGCAGCAGCGCGCTACCTCGGTCAGCCAGTTCCTGGCAAGCCAGGGTGTCAACCCGCGCCGCCTCAACACCCAGGGCTTCGGCGAAAGCCAGCCGGTCGCCACCAACGACTCCGAGCAGGGCCGAGCCAAGAACCGCCGCGTCGAGATCGCGATCTCGCCGCTGCGGGCCGGCTAATACCGCAAAAAATGACCGATACATGATGAGGGCCGCGCTCCGACGGGAGCGCGGCCCTCACGCTGTTCTCAACCGGTCAAGCACCGGCCGGAGGTTCGTCCAACCGCCGGCTCTGCATTATTTTAGATTGCGCCCGACCGCGCCGCCCGCGACCGCGCCCGCGACGCCGCCCACCACGGCACCGCCGGTTCCGGCGATCGCGTCACCCAAGACCGCCCCGCCGACACCGCCGACGACGGCGCCGCCGACCGTCTTCTGCGTCGTGGTACAGGCCGAAACACTCATGGTCGCGACGAGGAGTCCGGTTATGGTGGCAAGTCTGATGGTCATGGAAATAGCCTTTCGCTGCGCCGCCGCTCGCGGCGGAATGGATGTCCTTCCGCCGGAAAATTGGAACTCTTGCGAAGGAAGGCAAGACCCGGCTTTCGCCGTGCGCCAGACGCCGTCGCGATAGGGTTGGCGCCCGGCTTCAAGAAGGCCTCGACCGTCGCAGCGAAGCCTGTCAAGCTGGGTGGACAATGGCCTTCATGCTGAAATCCCGCTTCCCGGCATCTGACCCGCTCTGCCACGAATACCCGGCAGTGCAACGACAAGAATCGCGGAGCGGGACCGAAACAGCGCCTCCACGGCGCATCCGAGGAAAGTGGGACTGATGAAACTCGCAACGCTTAAGGATGGCAGCCGCGACGGGCGACTCGTCGTCGTGTCCCGCGACCTGACCCAAATGACCGACGCCTCGTTCCTCGCGCCCAGCCTGCAGCGGGCGCTCGACGACTGGGCGCGGGTCGCCCCGCATCTGCAAGCGCTCGCCGACAGCCTCGAGCGCGGTTCGGTTCCGGTCGAACGGTTTCACGAGCACGACGCCATGAGCCCATTGCCCCGCGCGTTTCAGTTCGCGACCGGATCGGCCTACGGCAGCCACATCGAATTGATACGCAAGGCCGGCGGCGCCGAGATGTCGGAGGCCACCCGGAGCGACCCGCCGATCCAACAAGGCGGCTCGGATGCTTTCCTCGGTCCGCGCGACCCAATCCCGCTCGCCGACGAGGCCTTTGGCCTCGACATGGGGGGTGGGATCGCGGTGATCCTCGGCGACGTGGCGATGGGCGCGAGCGTCGATGAGGCGCGCGCCGCGATCCGTCTGGTCATGCTGATCAACGACGTCTGGTTGCGCGGCCTGATCCCGGCGGAAGGCGACGACGGTTTCGGCGTCTTCCAGTCGAAGCCGCCCGCAGCCTTCTCGCCGGTCGCGGTGACCCCCGACGAACTCGGCGATGCCTGGGATGGGGACAAGCTGCATCTGCCGCTTGCGGTGGACTACAATGGCGAACCGTTTGGCCGGGCCAATGCCGGTATCGACATGAGCGTCGATTTCCCGACATTGATCGCCCATGCAGCCAGGACGCGGCCACTCTCGGCTGGCACGATCATCGGCTCGGGAACGGTATCCAACAAGCGCGATGGCGAACGCGGCAAATCGATTGCGGATGGCGGCGTTGGCTACGCGTGCCTGGCGGAATCGCGCGCCGTCGAGACGATCGCGGGCGGTGGGCCGAAAACGCCGTTCCTGCGATTCGGCGATACGGTGCGGACCGAGATGCTCGACGATAAGCACCGGTCGATCTTCGGCGCCATCGAGCAGGCGGTCGCGCGTTATGAGCGCGGGTGATCACCGTACTGGACGGAACGCCTGAGGCATCCGCAACGACGGCTGCGGACGCAGCCGGTCAGGCTTCGACCTGCTCCACGCCGCGCCGCGCCAGCAGCGCCATGCCGACCGAGGCTTCGGCTTCGGGCGCCTTCTCGACCGGACAGCCGAGGGTCCGGCGCCGGATCGCCGTCCAGGCGTCGTTTTGCGCGCCGCCGCCGGCGGTCAGAACGCGGGCCGGCGCCGGCGCCCCGAGCGCGGTAAGGGCGGCGTAGCCCTCGCCTTCGATCCGGGCGATCGCCTCCAGCATGCCTTGCAGGAACACCGCATCGTCGTCGGGACGCGGCTCAAGCCGCGGGGCGAGCGAGGGATCGTTGACGGGAAATCGTTCGCCGGCCCTGGCGAGGGGATAATAGTCGAGTCCAGTCGGCCGATCCGGATCGATCCGCTCGGACAGCGCCGCGATCGTCTCGGCGGAAAAGTGACGCAGCAGGGCGCCGCCGCCGGTGTTCGACGCGCCGCCGGCCAGCCACCGGTCGCCGAGTCGGTGGCTGTAGATACCCCGCGCCGCGTCGTCCACCCGCACATCCGACAAGAGCTTGATTGCCAGCGTTGTGCCGAGCGACGTCACCGCTTCGCCGATTGCCGTCGCGCCCGACGCGAGAAAGGCGGCAACGCTGTCGGTGGTGCCGGCGACGAGCCTGAGATCGCGCGCGAAGCCGAACCGATCGGCCATTGCCTCCGTGACGGCCCCGGCCACTGCCCCGACGCGCAAGACGTCCGGGAGCAGGTCCATCCGCGCGCCGCAGGCCGCGAACCAGTCCGGCCAGGATTCGCTCTCGAGGTCGTAGCCCAATTTCAGAACATTGTTCTCGTCGGACAATCCGGGTCGCCCCGTTAGCCGCGCCAGAATGAAATCGGCCTGATGGCAAAGATGGCGCGCCCGCCGATCAGGGTCATGATGCTGCAACCGCAGCATGCGGGCAAGGGCCGAGCCGCTTCCGCGCACGATCGAATCCTGCGGCGCACAGGCCGCGATACGGCTCGCCTCATCGTCGAAACCGGACGAATCGTACATCAGCGCCGGCGTCACCGGCCGCGCGTTGTCGTCCACGAGAACCATTGTGCCGGACGTGCCGTCAATTGCGGCGGCGCGGATCGACGCCATCGAACCGCCTTGGTCCGCAAGCGCCCTCGCCTGGGTATCGAGGCAGGCGGAGACCGTTTCCCACCATGTTTCGGCGGACACGTCCCCCTTCGACGGATGCATCGGTTCGCGTGCGATTGAGACCAGGCTTCCATCGGAATCGACAACGGCGCTGCGCACGCCGGAGGTGCCGATGTCGAGGCCAAGATAAAGCGGGTCACGCCCCAGACGCCCCGACAGCGCCAGAAAATCAGGATCGTGCATCCTCGACACCCCATTGCAGTATCCGGATCGTATAATCGGGCAGCGGCGCGCCGTCCTCGCTCGCGAGCTTTTCGATTTGCGCATCCAGGTCGCCGCCGCGCTTATCGGCAAGGGATTGCGCGTGGAGGCCATCGCGAACGAAAAGCGTTCGCCAGCCGGCGGCACTGGCGCCCGCCACGTCATGTTGCAGCGAATCTCCGACCATGAGAATGCGATCTTGCTTCGGATTGCCCAATGCCTGAGCCGTCGCCTCGAAGACCCGTGCATGCGGCTTGCCGTACCAGATAACGCGCCCGCCGGCCGCCTCGTAACGCGCCGCCAGGGCGCCCGGCGCCACCACCAGTCTGCCGCCCGGTCGTGGCGATGCACGATCGGGGTTGGCGCAAAGGACAGGCACGCGACGGGCCAGCGCCTCGTCGACAAGCTCCTGATAGGACGACAGCTCGGCGTCGTCCGGCAAGCCCATGATCAGGATCGCGTCCGCCGTCGCTAGTGTGTCGACGAGCGAAATCCCGTCGAGACCGTCGGCCCAGGCAATGGCATCCTCCGGGGTCGCGGCGACGGGGAACAGGCGATCGAAGCCCTTCACCACACCGTTCGCCAGATCGTGCCAAAGCGCTTCACCGGACGTCATGATGCATTCCATCACCTCGACCGGAATGCCGAAGCCGGCAAGACGTTCGCGGTTCGGCGCCGCCCGCTTGCCCGAATTGGACAGAAGCGCGATCGTCTTGCCGGCGTCGGTCAGCCGGGCAAGCGCCTCCGGAACGCCCGGATAAAGCGCGTCACCGTCGTGCAGCACCCCCCATTGGTCGAGCACGACGACATCGAAATGATCTTCGACCTCCTCCAGGCCAGTGATGTGTTTGTCCAACTGATCGTCTCCGTTCGATTTCGCTACCCGCGCGTCGATACCGACGCGGTCGCGCCGGTATCATCATGCCGCAAGCCGTCTCTGCCGCGCTTCCGGCGACCGTGCAAACGGCTACCCCGACGACATTCACTGAATTCAACATGTGCCCCTGCCGCCAGCCTAGAATACCGCGCTCTGGGTTGTCGATTTTTGGTTCTCCAGTCGCGGTTCGTAAGACACGCGTGCTCCGGCGTCGTGGGCACGTGCCTGACAAAGTATACATTGACACGCCGCTTAGCGCGTTTGATAGTCAGCCTGGGAGACGAGATCGCATGATCGCTGGCGCGGCACCGAGATGCAGTCCGGCGGTCGCTGGTCTTCGCGTCGCACTTTTGCGAGCAAGCCATCTGGGAGGAAACATGCGCAGACGTTCCATTATCACAATTGCCGCAGCGCTTATGACATCGAGCGTTCTCGGCATCGGCGTCGCTTCGGCGCAATCGGCCTATCCCGAGCGGCCGATCCAGATGATTGTACCTTGGGGCGCGGGCGGCGGCACCGACGCGGTCGGCCGCATCCTCGCATCGCTGCTGCAGGAAGAACTGGGCGTGCCGGTGAATGTGGTGAACCGCACCGGCGGCTCCGGCGTCGTCGGCCATAGCGCCATCGCCAATGCCGAGCCGGACGGCTACACGCTGGGCATCATGACGATCGAAATCGACATGATGCATTGGCAGGGCCTCACCGACCTCACCTACGCGGATTTCGACATCCTCGCCCTGGTCAATGCCGATCCGGGCGGTGTGATGGTCTCGGCTGATTCCGAATACGAGTCGCTCGAGCAGCTGCGCGACGCCATCAAGTCGCAGCCGAAGGGCACCTTCAAGGCGTCCGGCACCGGACAAGGCGGCATTTGGCATCTTGGTCTCGCCGGCTGGCTGTTGTCGGAGGATCTGCCGCCGGATCAGGTGACCTGGGTTCCGAGTCAGGGCGCGTCTCCAGGAATTACCGACATGGTGGCTGGCGGTGTCGACATCGTACCGTCGTCGCTCGCCGAGGGCCGCGCGATGATCGAGGCGGGTCGGGTCCGGCCGCTGGCATCCATGTCCGCCGAACGCCAGGCAATGTTCCCCGACGTACCGACGCTCAAGGAAGGCGTCGATTCCGACTGGACACTGGCGGTCTGGCGCTCGGTCGCCGCGCCGAAGGGCCTGCCGGACGACGTCAAGACCAAGCTGACCGGCGCCATCGAAAAAGCCTATAACAGCGACCAATACCAGAGCTTCATGAAGGACCGCGGGTTCGGCGTGCGCTGGGCGGGGGGCGATGAGGCGACGAAGATCGTCGCCGACGACGACGCCAGCCTCGGCGAGGTGATGACAGAGGCCGGCTTGGCGAAGAACTAAGACGACCAAGATGCGTCCGGCCGCGAGGCCGGGCGCTTTCCCCTGTCGCCGGCGCGCGGTGTGCGATCCGCCACGCCGGCCGCTCCCGGTCCAAAAGAGCGCGTCGATGAAGCTCAATGATCTCACCCTCGGCGTCCTGCTTCTGGCCGGCGCGATCGCGATTTTCCTCTCGGCGACGCAATTCTCGGCGATTCCCGGCCAGGCCTATGGCGCCGCGACGATGCCCAAGACGATCGCTCTCCTGACCTTCGGGCTCGGTGTATACATGACCGCGCGCAGCGTGGCGGCCGGTGCGCGGCGGCCCGCCTTCGTCATCGCCGATTGGGCACGCTCGCCCGCATCCGTCATCGGTCTTGCCGTCTCGCTCGCGCTGATCGTCTTCTACATCCTGTTCTCCGACCTGATTGGCTTCGTGCCGATGGCGGTCTTCGTGATGGCCGCGCTGATGCTGACGCTCCGCGTCAAGCCGCTGACGGCGATCCTCGTCTCGATCGTGGCGGCCGTCATCGTTCAACAGGCCTTCGGGCGGCTCTTGCTGGTGCCGCTTCCGCGCAACGCCTTTCTCGGCTTTCTCTGGTAGGGTCTATGTCCGTCGTCGCCGAGGCCTTCGCCCTCGTCTTCCAGCCCTATGTGCTTCTGGTCGTCCTCGGCTCGGCCTGCTTCGGCATGTTCGTCGGCGCCATTCCGGGGCTGACCGCGACCATGGCGACGGCGTTGCTCGTGCCGGTCACCTTCTTCATGGACCCGGTTCCGGCGATCGCGGCGATCGTCACCGCGACGGCGATGGCGATCTTCGCCGGCGACATTCCGGGGGCTCTCCTGCGGATGCCCGGAACGCCGGCCAGTGCGGCCTATGTCGAGGATGCCTACCGGATGACCCGCCAAGGCCGGTCGGAAGAAGCCCTGGGCGCGGCGCTGGTGTTCTCGGCAATCGGCGGCATCTTCGGCACGATCGTTCTCGTCACCGCCTCGCCGGCGCTGGCGGAAATCGCGCTGAAATTCTCGTCCTTCGAGTATTTCTGGCTGGTCGTGCTCGGCCTGTCCTGCGCGATCTTCGTTTCGCCGGGTTCCGTTCCACGCGGTCTGATCTCGCTGCTCATCGGCCTGTTCGCCGCGACGGTCGGCATCGACAATCCGGCCGGCGAACCACGCTACACCTTCGGCATCGTCGATCTTTTGGCAGGGGTTCAGTTCATTCCGGCGATGATCGGCCTGTTCGCGGTGTCGGAGGTGCTGCGCTCGGTCGTCGCGCGCCAGGAACGCCCGCGGATCGAACGGCCTGGGCAGCCCGGCATCTTTCGCGGCCAGTGGATCAACCTTCGCCGCTATCCGGTGCAGGTGGTGCGCGGCAGCATGGTCGGCACCGCCATCGGCGCACTGCCGGGGGCCGGCGCCGACATCGCCGCCTGGATCTCCTATGCGATCAGCAAGCGGTTTTCGAAGCAAAAGGACAAATTCGGCACCGGCCATGTGGAGGGGCTCGTCGAGGCCGGCGCCTCCAATAACGGCGCGGTCAGCGGCGCCTGGATACCGGCGCTCGTCTTCGGCATTCCCGGCGACTCGATCACCGCCATCGTCATCGGAGTCCTCTACGTGAAGGGGATCAATCCGGGACCGACGGTCTTCATCACCAACCCGCAGATGATCTATGCGGTGTTCATCGTATTTTTCCTGGCCAACCTCATCATGCTGCCGCTCGGCTGGGTGGCGATCAAGGCGGCCGGGACGATCCTGTCGATCCCGACCCGGGTCCTGATGCCGATCATTCTGATGTTCTGCATCGTCGGTTCGTTCGCGATCAACAACTCGATCTTCGGCGTCATCTTGATGCTGATCTTCGGCGTCATCGGCTTTCTCATGGAGGAAAACGACATTCCGATCGCCCCGGCAATCCTCGGTCTGGTTCTGGGCCCCATGCTGGAGCAGAACTTCATTACCTCGATGATCAAGGCGGACGGCAGTTTTCTCGCCTTCTTCGAACGGCCGATCGCCGCCGGCCTCGGCATCTTCACCATCGCGATCTGGTGCATTCCGCTGATCGTCTGGGCGGCGAGCCGGCGGGGCGGCCAGGGGACTCCCGGCGAGAATATCGCTTCCGGTTGATCCGGCGCGCCGGGAATCACGTCAGGCGAGCGACACGTCGTATTTGGCGAAGTCGCGGTCGACCGTCAGGATCGTCAGCCTTTCGAGCCGGGCCTGGGCGATCAGCATACGGTCGAAGGGATCGCGATGGTGGAGCGGAAGCATGGCGGCCGCGCGCGCGTGCGCCGTCTCGATCGGCAGGAATTGGTGGCCGGTTTGCGCGCACTGTTCCCAGATCTTGTCCGGCACGGGAAGCGCGCCGTTCTTCTTCTTGATCTCCACTTCCCAGACGGTCGCGGCGCTGATGAATGTCTGGGCGCTCCCGGCAAGAACCGTCCGATAGCGCTCGGGCAGCTTGGCGCTTTCGTAGAGCGCCCATAGCAGCACGTGCGAATCGAGCAGATATGCGTCCACCGTCATTCCATGTACGGCTCGAATCCGGTCGCGATATCGTCCCAGTTATCCGGAACTTGAAACTGGCCATCGAAGGCACCGACGCGAGGCAATGTCGGCCGTTCCGGCCGGGCCGGTCCGAGACGGACATACGGCTTGCCATGCCGGGTCACCTGCACCTCCGCGCCGGCGGCGGCCTTGCGCAGAACACCTGACAGGTTGGCCTTCATCTCAGCGACCGTCACGTCCATGGAAGCACCTCGTTATTATGGCTATAATTATGGCCATAATCTCTTTGGAAACAAGGGGCGGAAATGGCTGTTGCCGCTCGGGAGGGCCCGACGCGCGCCGGGATCAGGTCTCAGTCGGCTTCGTCGTCGTCCAGAAGAATCCGTTCGGCGGCGCCGTCGAGATCGTCGTACTGGCCGCTTTTCAGGCTCCACAGGAACGCGGCGAGGCCGAGCATCCCGAGCCCGAGCGCGACCGGCAAGAGGTAGATCAGGACGTTCATGCCACGCCCTCCCCGACGAGCTGCGGGGGCCGTGACCGCGGCGCGAAAGCGCCCTGGGTCCGCCGTCCCATCTTGCCGCCGCGGGCCAGGCGCAGGGAGTTGGCGACAACGACGATCGAGGACGAGGACATGGCGATGGCGGCGACAAGCGGCGTGATATAGCCGGCCATCGCCAGCGGAACGGCGATGCAGTTGTAAAGAATCGCCAATGCGAAGTTCTGTTGCACCAGTCGCCGGGCCTTGACCGCGACCCGGTGGGCGAAGGGCACGGCCAAAAGGCTGTCCCGCGTGAAGACGAAGTCGGCGACCAGCCGCCCGGCGTCGCAGGCGGACGCCGGCGCCATCGACACGTCGCCGGCCGCCAGGCTCGGCGCGTCGTTGAGGCCGTCGCCGACCATCAGAACCTTGGCGCCGCCGGCCTGCAAGCCACGCAAATGCGCGATCTTCATGCCCGGCGTCTGGCCCGACGCCATTGCCGCGACGCCGAGTTCGCCGGCGATCCGGGCGACGGGGGCAGCCGCGTCGCCCGAGAGGACCTCCACAGCCAGGCCGTCCTGCTTCAGGTCGTCGATCGCCGCCGCGGCGTCGCCGCGCAGCGTCTCCGCCAGCTGGAAGCCGAACAGACGACCGCGCTCCAGCGCGAAGGTGACGCCGCCGGCCCGCGCCCCGGACCCTCCCGCACCGGATGCGATGGCGCCGACCCAATCGGAGCGCCCGAGACGGGCGCGGCGACCGCCGAGTTCGCCCTCCACGCCGCAGCCCGGCACCTCGTGAACTGCCGTGAGCGCTCCAGCGGATGCGGCGGGGAGAAAAGCCAGGATCGCCCTGGAGGCCGGGTGCGTCGAATGGGCGGCGAGCGCCCGCGCAGCCGCCGCCGCGTCGCCCTCGACATCCGAAGACGTGACGCGGGGGACTCCGGTCGTCAGCGTTCCGGTCTTGTCGAAGACCACGTGGTCGGCCTCGGCAAGGCGCTCCAGCGCCGAGCCGTCCTTCATCAGGATGCCGTTCTCGAACAGCCGCGCCGCGCCGATGACGTGAACGACGGGAACCGCCAGTCCGAGCGCGCAGGGACAGGTGATGATCAGGACGGCGATGGCGGCGTAAGTGGCGGCGTACCAGTCGCCGCCCGTCGCTACCAGCCAGCCGACGAAGGTGACGGCGGCCAGGATATGGACCGCCGGCGCATAGATCCGCGCCATGCGATCGGCGACGCGCACATAGCTTCCGCGCCCGTTCTCCGCGGCTTCCATCATTCGGATGATGTCGGCGAGGAAGGAGTGTTCCGCCGTCGCCAGCGCCTCGATGTCGATCGAACCGGACAGGTTCAGCGTCCCCGCCTCGACCCGGTCGCCGCCGGACGCGGCAAACGGCGCGCTCTCGCCGGTGACGAGGGAGCGGTCGAGATCGCTCGTCCCCCGCACCACCACGCCGTCGACGGGAACCCGCTCGCCGGCGGCGACACGCAGGATCATGCCCGGCCGGACCTCGTCGAGCGGCACGTAGGAGAGCTCGCCGTCTTCGACCCGGCTCGCCCCCTTCACCGCCAGACGGCTGAGACCGATGACGGCGGTTCGCGCGCGTTCGCGCATGCGCTGGTCGAGATAGCGGCCGATCAGCAGGAAGAAGAGCAGCGTCACCGCCGCGTCGAAATAGGCCTCTTCTCCCCCTGTCATGCTCTCGAAGACGCTCATGGCGAGCGCCAGCACCACGGCGAGCGAGATCGGAACGTCCATGTTGAGACGCCCGGCCCTGAGCGCGCCGAAGGCGGAACGGAAGAAGACCTGGCCGGAATAGGCGACCGTCGGCAAGGCGATCAGCGCCGAGACCAGATGGAACAGGTCGCGCGTCGCGGCGTCGGCGCCGGACCAGACCGACACCGACAGGAGCATGATGTTGCCGGCCGCGAAGCCGGCGACGGCCAACGCCTTGAGCAGGCCGGCCGATTCCCGCTGGCGGCCAAGGTCGTCCAGATCGCCGATGTCGACCGGCGTCGCGCCATAGCCAAGGCGCTCCAGGGCATCACTGATGACGAGTGGCGAACGGTCGGCGGCATCGAGAACCACGGTCACCCGGCGCATCGTCAAATTGACGCGCGCCGAGACGACGCCGTCGAGCGGCGCCAGCGCCGTTTCGATCGTGGCCATGCAGCGGCCGCAGGAAATGTCCGGAACCGAGAAGACATACTGGACCGTGCCGTCTTGGTTGGCGCGTCCCGACCGCATCAGTTCCTCGGCCCGCAGCGCGCTGGCCGGATCCAAGGTTTCGAGCGCGAGGCTCGTGGCCAGCGCCCCACCACAACAGCTCATGACCGTTTTACTCCACCACGAAACGCACCGCTTTTTCCCAAGGCTGCTCGCCTGTCCCCGTGACGACGATGGCGGCCTCCCAAAGTCCCGCGCCGAGCTCGGTTGGAGCGGCGTAGGTTCCGCCCGAGTCAGCCTGCAGCACGATGGTGCGATCCTCCCGCTCGGAGGCCGGGTGCCCGATCGTCGCCTCGACGGAAGCGTCGCGGATGGCGCGCCCCATTCCGTCGACGAGACTGACCGTGAAGACCCCGTCCTGGTAAGACGTGCGCACGGTCCAGCCGAGCGCCGCCTGGCGACGCTTCGCCGCGGTCTCGGTGTCGAAATGCTGGCTCGCCACGTAGGAGTTCTGGACGACGAGCCCACTCCAGCTGGAATTGGCGAAATAGGCAAGCACGAGGTTTACCGAAATAATCGTCCCGAAGAACAGGATCATCACCGCCCACATATGCCGGCCGGTGAATTCGCGCGGTCGAAACAAGCGAGCCAGCATGGTCATTCCTCCAGAACTTCGAAGATTGCCTTGTAGGCGCTCGTCGCTTCCGACGCCTGATCCTTGACGACGAAGCGGAAATCGGTCGCGCCCGGCGCGATGGTCTCGGGCGGCTGCGCAACGAAGACGCGCAATGTGCGCAGTTTATCAGGTTCCACCGGCACCGCGAAGTGGGTGCCGGCTGGTTGCGCGATCTCGTTGATTTCCATCGTCGCACCGGGCAGGCCCTCGATACCGAGCGTGATCACGCGGGGCTCCGGGATCATATTGAGCAGCTTGACGGTATAGCCGTTGCGAATCGAGCCGTCGCTGAGCGTCACGGCCACCGGATTGCGGTCGTGCTGGACGTTGATCTCGAGCCTGTCGCGCGCCAACAGCGCGATGAGCAAGGCGGCCCCGATCGCCGCCCATATAGCGGTGTAGATCAGCGTCCGCACCCGGAAGATGATCCGCCAGTCGAAGTGGCGAAGATCGTCGCGGAAGCTCCCGTTCTCGTCCCGCACCCGGGACGGGTCGATCGTCCCGCTCGCCGGATCGGTGGCGATCGCGAGATTGGCGTCGTAGTCGCGCAGCGTCGCGTAGGAAATCAGCCCGCGCTCCCGGCCGAGCCGGTCCATCACCGAATCGCAGGCATCGATGCACAACGCGCAGGTGATGCAGCCCAGCTGTTGCCCGTCGCGGATGTCGATGCCGGTGGGGCAGACCGCGACGCAGGCATTGCAGTCGACGCAGTCCCCAGCCGCAAGGCCGGCCGCCGCCGCCTTCTTGGCACCGTGCGTGCGCGGCTCGCCGCGCCAGTCATTGTAGGTGACGGTCAGCGAATCCTCGTCCAGCATCGCCGCCTGGATGCGCGGCCAGGGGCACATATAGATGCAGACCTGTTCGCGCATGAAACCGCCGAAGACATAAGTGGTGGCGGTCAGAACGCCGACGGTGGCGTAGGCGACGAAGGGAGCTTCGCCGAGGATGAAGTTGGTGAGCAGTGTCGGCGCGTCGGCGAAATAGAAGATCCAGGCGCCGCCGGTCGCCACCGCGATCACCAGCCATGTCGCGTGCTTAAAGACGCGCTTGCGGATCTTGTCCGCGCTCCACCGCGCCTTGTCCAGACGGATGCGGGCGTTGCGGTCGCCCTCGAAGAAACGCTCGACGACGAGAAACAGATCGGTCCAGACCGTCTGTGGACAGGTGTAGCCGCACCAGGCCCGTCCGACGACGGACGTGATCAGAAAAAGGCCGACGCCCGCCATGACCAGCAATCCGGCGACGAAGAAGAATTCCTGCGGCCATATCTCGATGAAGAAGAAATAGAATCGGCGATTGGCCAGATCGATCAGGACCGCTTGGTCGGGCGCGTAAGGCCCCCGGTCCCACCGCAGCCATGGCGTGACGTAGTAGATGCCGAGCGTGATCGCCATGACGATCCATTTCAAGCGGCGGAAATTGCCCTCGGCACGCTTGGGAAAGATCTTCTGGCGCGGCGCATAGAGCGGCTGGCTCTGCTGGCGTCCCCCGGCATTGACGGCCTCGACGTCGATCTGCGTTATTTCGGCGGGTTGGTCCAATTGCGACTCCTGCATTGCCGGAGGGCTGTCCGGCATGATCGCAAGTCTTTTCACCGTAATGGCGCCGTCGATCCTTGACCCAGATCAACCAGCCGCTTTGACCCCCGCTCCGCCCCGTGAGACACTTTAGGCGTGCGGCGAGGCAGGGAGGAAGCAATGGATTCCGTCCGGGAACCCGCGGCCGCACGCGATTTCAGCAATTCCGAGATGGGCGCGCTCGCCCATCTTTATCGCGGCGAGATCTATCGCTCGACGATCTGGCGGACCCGGCTCGACACCACGACGAACTGGGCTGTCGTGACGCTCGGCATCGCTCTGTCGATCGCGTTTTCATCGCCCAACGCCTCACCGCTGCCGCTGGTGCTGGTGGGCATACTCATCCTCTTTTTCCTGCTGCTCGAGGCGCGACGGTATCGCTATTTCAATGTCTGGCGGGCTCGGGCGCGCTGGATGGAGAACAATCTCTACGCGCCGATGCTCAAGGACGGCAATCTGCACGCCGAAAACGGCTGGACGAAAGTCCTCGCCGACAACTATCTGCACCCGGTCTATCATATCAGTCAGATGACGGCGATCGGCCGGCGGATTCGCAGGAACTACCTCTGGATCCTGCTAATCCAGACCGCCGCCTATATCGGCAAGCTGCTGGTGCACCCCACCGCCGTCGGCTCCCTGACAGAGTTCATCGAACGCGCCGATATCGGCCCCTTCCCGGGAGAAGCGGTGCTCGCCATCGGCGTTTTCTACGTCGCGAGCTGGATGACGATCGCGATCTGGATCGCCCGCAGCGACGCCGCGAAATTCAGATCTCGGGGATCGTCATCCAGTTCGATGGGTTGATACGACCGCGGGTTGATATGACTTCCCTATTCGCCGCCACCAAGGCTGTGGACATAGACGGCGAGCTGCTTTGCGGTCACCTCACCCAGACGTCCGCCCCAGCCCGGCATGACACCGTGCTGCGGTGTGCCTACCTGCGCCATGATCGCGCTTTGGCTGCCGCCATAGAGCCAGAGCGCGTCATTGAGGCGTGGCGCCCCGAGCTCACGCCCCCCCTCGCCCGCCTCGCCATGGCAGGCGGCGCAATTGTCAGCGTAGACGGTCGCGCCGCTCTCGGCTGCTGCCGCGTCCGCCTCCTGGCCGGAGAGCTTGCGCACATAGGCTGCGACCGCTGCGATCTGTTCGCGGTCGAGGATTTCGTCGCGGCCGAACGCAGGCATCTCGGATATCCGGGTCTCGTCATCGTCGCCGTAGCGCACGCCGTGAAGGATGGTCGTGTAGATATCCTCCAAGCCGCCACCCCAGATCCAGGCGTCGTCGTTGAGGTTGGGATAGCCGGCGCTGCCGGCCGCGCCGGAGCCGTGACACTGGACGCAATTGACCTTGAAGGCCGCGTTACCCGCGGAGATCGCGAACTGGCGCAGATTTTCGTCGGCGGCGATGTCCGTCACGGACGATGCCTTGATCGCCTCGATGCGATCGACATTGCGCGCTTGCGCGCTTGCGATGTCGGCGCGCAGATCGGCGCGACTCGACCATCCCAGCACACCCTTCGTCGCCGAATTGATCAGCGGCAAAGCCGGATAGAGCACAACGTAAACCAGCGAAAACGCGATCGTCGCGTAGAACGTCCACAGCCACCATCGCGGCATCGGATTGTTCAGTTCCTTGATACCGTCCCAGGAATGGCCCGTCGTTTCGACACCGGTGACCGGGTCGATCTCTCTTTCGTCCGCCATCGATCAGTCCTCCTTGAACGGGATGCGTGCGGCCTCGTCGGCCGCTTTGCGTGCGCCGGGTCGCAGGACCCAGGCGAGGACGGCGACGAAAATCAGTACGAGGTACAAAAGACCCCAGCTGTCGGCGAAGGTGCGCATGCTCTGGTATTCGAAATCCATCTTTCGGCCCTTACCGGTCGTTGAGTTCAGGCTCGTAGGCCGAAAAGTCGACCAGCGTTCCGAGCATTTGCAGGTAGGCGACGAGCGCATCCATTTCGGTGAGCTTTTGCCGATCGCCGTCGAAATCGCTGACGACGGCCTTGGGGTAGCGATCGAGAAGCGCCGACGTGTCGGCCTCCGGGTCCGCCTGGGCGCGCAGGTCGGTCGCGGCGTTCTCGATCATCGCATCGGTGTAGGGCACGCCGACGCGGCGGTTGGCAACGAGATGCCCGGCCGGATCCTCCACGACCAGCTCCTTCCGCAGGAAGGCATAGGTCGGCATGACCGATTCCGGCACGACCGAACGCGGATCGGTCAGGTGCTGGACCTGCCATTCGTCCGAATAGCGGCCGCCGACGCGGGCCAGATCCGGTCCCGTACGTTTCGAGCCCCACTGGAATGGATGATCGTACATCGACTCCGCCGCCAGACTGTAAGGGCCATAGCGTTCCACTTCGTCGCGGAACGGCCGGATCATCTGGCTGTGACAGGCGTAGCAGCCCTCGCGGATGTAGATATTGCGGCCAGCCAGTTCGAGCGGGGAGTAGGGCCGCACGCCCTCCACCTTCTCGATCGTGTTCTCGAGATAGAACAGCGGCGCTATCTCGACGATGCCGCCGACGCTGACCACCAGCAGCGACAGGACGAGCAGCAGCGTGGCGTTGCGCTCGATCACGCCGTGCCGGGACAAGAGGCCGCGGGCTATGGGATCGGCCTTGACCTCCGGGAGAGCACCCTTCAGCGCGGAGTCGTCGTCTTTCTTGCTCATACTCATCCCCTTTAGCTGGCCGGCTGCGCGGCGGCTGTCGCGCGGCCCATCGGGGCCTCAACTCGCACGTCACCGCGGATTGTCTTGTAGATGTTGAAGGCCATGACCAGCGCGCCGCTGAGGTAGAGCAGCCCGCCCAGCATGCGCAGCACGTAGTAGGGATGCATGGCGGCGATGACTTCGGCAAAGGAGTAGACGAGGTAGCCATCCGCCCCGTATTCGCGCCACATCAGCCCCTGCATGATGCCGGCAACCCACATGACCGCCGCGTAGATCACGATGCCCAGCGTGGCCAGCCAGAAGTGCCAGTTGACGAGACGCAGGCTGTAAAGCCGTTCGCGCCCCCACAGCTTCGGCACCAGGAAGTAGATCGCGCCGAAACTGATCAGGCCGTTCCACCCAAGCGCGCCGGAATGCACATGCCCGATGGTCCAATCGGTGTAATGGCTGAGCGAATTGACCGCCTTGATCGACATCATCGGGCCTTCGAAGGTCGACATGCCGTAGAAGGCGACCGAGATCACCAGCATCCGCAGGATCGGATCGGTGCGCAGTTTGTCCCAGGCGCCCTGAAGCGTCATCAGACCGTTGATCATGCCGCCCCAGGACGGCATCCACAGCATCACCGAGAACACCATGCCCAGCGTCTGCGCCCAGTCGGGCAACGCCGTGTAATGGAGATGATGCGGCCCCGCCCAGATGTAGAGGAAAATCAGCGACCAGAAGTGGATGATCGACAGCCGGTAGGAATAGACCGGACGGTTCGCCTGCTTCGGGATGAAATAGTACATCATCCCCAGGAAGCCGGCGGTGAGGAAGAAACCGACGGCGTTGTGCCCGTACCACCACTGGGTCAGCGCATCCTGCACGCCCGAGAAGGCCGAATAGCTCTTGGCACCGAGCAGCGAGACCGGCATCGACAGCCCGTTGACCACGTGCAGCATGGCGACGGTCACGATGAAGGACAAATAGAACCAGTTGGCGACGTAGATATGCGGTTCCTTACGCTTGATCAGCGTGCCGAGGAATACCGCGAGATAGGCCAGCCAGACGACGGTCAGCCAGAGATCCACATACCATTCCGGCTCGGCGTATTCCTTGCTCTGGGTGATGCCGAGCAAGTACCCGGTCGCGGCCAGCACGATGAACAGCTGATAGCCCCAGAAGACGAACCAGGCGAGATCGCCGCCCCACAAACGCGCGCGTGTGGTGCGTTGGACAACATAGAACGATGTCGCGATCAGCGCGTTGCCACCAAAGGCGAAGACCACCGCCGAGGTATGGAGCGGGCGAAGCCGACCGAAATTCAGCCACGGCTCGAAATTGAGTTCCGGCCAGGCGAGCTGGGACGCCACGATCACGCCGACGAGAAAGCCGGCGATCCCCCAGAAGAGCGTGGCGATGACGCCGTAGCGCACGACGTCGTCGGCATAGCCCGCCTCGCTGGCCTGCGACGTGTCCCGCTTTCCCACGCCGGAGATTGGCAGCGCCGAAAATTCGATCCGCCGCAGCAAGATGATGGTGACGACGGCCAAAACGAAAAACAGCACCCAGGCGTGAGCCTCGAACAGCGCATCCCTGGCGAAGGCTGCGCCGAGCAACGCCAGCAGCGCTCCCAGGCCGACCAGAATCGCCTCAACCTGATTCTTCATGATCAATGTTCTCCAAAATCCCTCGCGGCGCGACGTGCCAGCCTTGATGACGCCGCGACGTCCGCTTGCTCTTTGCCAGCGTCCAAAAACCTTTGCTTTGACTTGGATCAAGGAGGTTAGTGCCTGCCGACGTCTATGAATGGTCCAGCCGATGACCGCCGCCGGAGTCTAGAAATGCGATCCAGGGCACAACGAAGACGCGCGATTGGGCGTGGAGCCGCCCCCTTGCGGTCGATCGGTGCCGGCGTTTTTTCGCAGGGCGGCGAGAGCCTCGTCAGCCGGCTCAACGGTCATTTCCGAGTATTGTCGGACCTGTGCCACCGCTTGGAAGACATCGCCGACCATCTGCCCGACCATGTCGATCGCCAGGATGCGCTGCATGTCGCGCGCAGCCTTTGCGCGACCGTCATGAGTGCTCACGATTTCGAGGAATCCGTACTGTTTCCGCTCCTGAAATTACGCTTCGCCCAGGACGCGGACATCAAGGAAGCGCTGGAGAGCCTCCATTTCGAGCACTGGGAGGACGACATGTTCGCCGAAGAGCTGGCGGAAGCGCTCATCGGCTTCGTCAGCGGTCTCGAACCGCGCAATCCCGAGGCCCTCGGCTACATGCTGCGCGGCTTCTTCGGCGGCATGAGACGCCATATCGCTTTCGAGAAGGCCCAGATCGTCCCGCTGCTGAAACAGATCGAGGTGAGCCGTGGCGCGTGATCCAGCATTGATCCTGGCCCGTTACAGCGAGCCGGTTCCCCGCTATACGAGCTATCCGACGGCGCCGCATTTCGAGACCGATCTCGGCCCGACGCTGCTGCCCGAGATGCTGGGCGCGATCGGTCAAAGCGAGCGCGTCTCACTGTATATCCACGTTCCCTATTGCGACCGGCTGTGCTGGTTCTGCGGCTGCCACACCAAACATACCAGGCAGTATGGCCCGGTCGCGGACTACGTCGCCTCCTTGTTGCGCGAGGTCGCGCTGGTCTCGCGGGCGATCGGCTTTCCGGCACCGGTGGCGCAACTCCACTTCGGCGGCGGCTCCCCTAGCCTGATGCGCTCCGGCGACTTTCAACGCCTGTCCGACGCTCTTCATGAGGCCTTCACGATCGACGCGGCGAGCGAAATCAGCGTCGAGATCGACCCGTCCGACGTCACCGACGACACACTCGACGGCCTCACGGCGCTGGGCATGACGCGGGCGAGCATCGGCGTTCAGGATTTCGATCCCGCCGTGCAGGCCGCCATCAACCGGCCCCAGAGCTTCGAATTGACCCGAGAGGTCATCGCAAGCCTGCGCGCGATCGGCATCGGCTCCCTGAATATCGACGCCCTCTACGGCCTGCCGTTGCAGACGGAACAGCGGCTTGCCGCAACGCTGGAGAAGGTCGTCGATCTCGCGCCGGACCGCATCGCGCTGTTCGGTTATGCCCACATGCCGTGGCTGAAGAAGCATCAAACGATGATCCGGGACGAGGATTTGCCGGATCAGACGGAGCGCTTCCGACAGGCGCGCCTCGCCGAGGCGGCGCTGGTTGCGGCCGGCTACGCGGCGATCGGCATCGATCACTTCGCGCTGCCGCACGACACGCTCGCCGAAGCGGCGCGCACAGGCACGCTGCACCGCAATTTTCAGGGCTATACGACGGACGCCTGCGCAACGATGATCGGGCTCGGCGCCTCTTCGATCGGACGGTTTCGCGACGGCTACGTACAGAACATCGTTCCGACCGCATCCTATCGCGCTGCCGTCGACGCCGACCGTCTCCCCGTGGGGCGCGGCTACCGGCTGAGCGATGACGACCGCGTTCGCGCCTATTGGATCGAACGGCTGATGTGCGACTTCGCCGTCTGCTTTGCCGATCTGGAAGCCCGATTCGGCGCAGCCGCCGCGCCCTATATCGCGGAAGCCCGCATGATCGCCACGAGCGATGCCGACGGGCTTTGCCGCGTCGAGGCCGACCGCTTCGTGATCCCGGACGACGCCCGGCCGTTCACGCGCATCGTCGCGGCCCGGTTCGACGCGCATCTGAAGACGTCGGCATTCCGGTATTCCAAGGCGGTGTGAAGCGGGCGACCTCGCCGGCCGAGACGCCCGGCTCAGCGGTCGACTTCGCAGCAATCCTGCAGCAGGCGCAGGTCGGGCACGGTGACGGTTCTGTTGTGCTCGACGACGATCGTGCCGGTCTTTCGCAGTTTGGTGATCTGGCGGCTGACGGTCTCGATGGTGAGACCGAGAAAATCGGCGATGTCGGCACGCTTGAGCGGCAATTCGAAGCGGATCGGACCGTCAGCGGCCAACTGCTCGGGATCGATATGGGAGGCGATCAGGAACAGAAAACTCGCCACCTTCTCCGCCGCCGACTTGCGGCCGAGCGTGAGAATCCACTCGCGCGCCTCGTCGAGCTCCTTCAAGGACTGCTCGTGCAGTCTGTGCTCCAGCTCCGGCGTCGTCGCGACCATCTCTTCGATGATACTCTTGGGAAAGGAGCAGACAGTGACTCCTGTCGCCGCTTCGGCCGAGGCCACCGTCTGGCTCTTGAAGGGGCGACCGAGAAAGTCCGGCGCGAATTGCAGGCCGACGATCTGCTGGCGCCCGTCGGCCATCAACCGCGTTAGCTTCACGACGCCGCTCAGAATGTTGGAATAGCGGCGCACGCCTTCGCCGGCAGGCACCAGTTCCTCATCGCTGCCATAGGCATGCCGGGACGTGTGCTTGCTGAGCGTGATCAACTGATCCGGTGACAGCGCGCCGCAGACGCCCCGATGCCGTGCTTCGCAGGCGCGGCATAGGACTGGGAGTTCCGAGTTGTGAATATCCAGCCGCTCGACCGGGGAAGTTTGGGCCATCATTTGATCATCCACGCCATTCCTCCCAGCGGCAGTGTTAAAGAAGATAGGCTTGCGGTTCAAACCCTGTTTGCTATCGAACGGACGGGCAAGCGGGCTGACACCTGATTCCAACGGCCAACAGGGGGACATATGCAGGAGATGTGGCGCTGGTTCGGGCCGGCCGACAAGATCGCTCTGGCCGAAATCCGCCAGACCGGGGCCCGCGGCATCGTCAATGCCCTGCACGAGATCCCCTATGGCGAGGTCTGGACCGTGGAGGCGATCGCGGCCCGCCAGGCCCTGATCGAAGCGGATACGTCGCTGGGCCTGACCTGGCGCGTCGTCGAAAGCCTGCCGGTGCACGAGCGAATCAAGCTCGGCGACGGCGATCTGGAGCCGCTGTTCGAGACCTACCGGCAGTCGCTGCGCAATCTCGCCGCCCGCGGCATCGAAACGGTCTGCTACAATTTCATGCCGCTGCTCGACTGGACCCGCACCGAACTGGCCGCGCCACTGGCCGGTGGCGGTACGAGCCTGCGCTTCAACCTGCACGAATACGCCGCCTTCGACGTGTTCATGCTGGAGCGGCCCGGCGCGGCGGAGGAGGCCTCGCCGGACGTTCTGGCCCGTGCCAAGGCGTGGTTCGATGCCTCGGATTCAGCCGATCGCGACCGGCTTCTCGCCGCGATCATGGCCGGCCTGCCGGGTGCCTATGCGCGCTACGACGTTCCGGGGCTCCGGGAGATCCTGAAGCGCTACGACGGCGTGACCCGCGACGACGTCCGCGCCAACTTCAAACGCTTCCTCGAAGCCGTCATCCCCACGGCAGAGGCGGCCGGCATCCGGCTTTGCGTCCATCCCGACGATCCGCCGCGACCACTCTTCGGCCTGCCGCGCATCGTCTCCAATGCCGAGGACATCGCCTTCGTGCTCGACGCCGTGCCCTCGCCCGCCAACGGGCTGACGCTCTGCTCGGGTTCGCTGGGCGCCAACCCCGCCAACGACGTGCCGGGTATCGCCAGGCGGTTCGCCGACAAGATCCATTTCGCGCATCTGCGCAACGTCGCCAAGGATGCCGACGGCTCCTTCGAGGAGGCGGATCATCTGGCCGGCGACACCGACATGGTGGCGCTGGTGCGCGTGCTGATGGGCGAGGAACGCCGCCGCCGGGCCGAGGGCCGCGCCGACTGGCAAATCCCGATGCGGCCCGACCACGGCCACGAGCTTCTCTCCGACATCGGCCGGGGCACGCATCCCGGATATCCGGTGATCGGGCGGATGCGGGGTCTCGCTGAACTGCGCGGCGTCATGGCCGCCATCGAAGCCCTGGAAGGAAGCGCGTCGTGACCGCCACATCGACCCGCCGTATCGCCGCCATCGGCGAATGCATGATCGAGCTCGCCGCGGCCGGAGAGGGTCTCTACCGCAAGGGCTTTGCCGGCGACACCTTCAACACCGCCTGGTATCTTCGCCGTGAACTCGGCGCGGACTGGCGGGTCGCCTATCTGACCGCGCTCGGCACCGACACGACATCCGACGAGATGCTCGCATTTTTCGCCGAGGCCGATATCGAGACGGACCTCGTGCGGCGCATCGATGGGGCCATGCCGGGGCTCTACATGATCCATCTCGACGGCGCCGAGCGCAGCTTCTCCTATTGGCGCGACACCAGCGCGGCGAAGCAACTCGCCGCCGATCCCGGCCACCTCGAAGCGGCGTTCGCGGACGGCGACGCCTTCTATTTTTCCGGCATCACCCTGGCGATCCTGCCGGCCACGGATCGAAACGCGCTGCTCGAAAAGCTCGGCGCGGCGAAGGCCGCCGGGAAAGCCGTCGCCTTCGACCCCAATATCCGCCCACGCCTCTGGCCCGATCCCGCCGAGCTGCGCCGGGCGATCGAAGCGGCGGCCGGTGTCTCGACGATCTGCCTGCCGAGCTTTCCCGACGAGGAAGCCGCGTTCGGCGATGCCTCGCCGGCCGAGACGGCGGAGCGTTATCTCGGCCTCGGTGCCGGCGAAGTGGTGGTCAAGGACGGACCTGAGCCGGCCCTCGTCGCTGATGCCGATACGCGTCAACAGGTCGCCGCCGAGACCGTCACGCAGCCGCTCGATACGACCGGCGCCGGCGACAGCTTCAGCGCCGCCTATCTCGCCGCCCGCCTCGGTGGCCTGCCGCCGGTGGAGGCCGCGCGCAAGGGTCATGCGCTGGCCGCGCAGGTCGTCCAGCATTACGGCGCCTTGATGCGATAGGGTCGGCAATCCGAACTCCGGCGGAAGGCGACCGGCGAGGATCCTGAAGATTGACTTGCCGACGCCCGGTTCGCTACAGACCGGATGACAGTCACGGCCTGAGCGGAAAGACAGTCTTGTTCGATAATCAAAGCTATGCGGACGCCAAGGTATCGTCGGAGCGGAGCTTCGCGCTCACCTTCGGCGCCGTCCTGTTGCTCGTCAGCCTCTGGCCGCTCCTGTCCGGCGGTTCCATTCGGCTGTGGGCAGCGTTCCTGTCCGCCGGTTTTTTCATCCTCGCCTTCGCTCGGCCCGCCATTTTCGCCCTGCCCAACCGGTATTGGTCGCGCCTCGGCATATTGCTCGGCCATATCGTGTCACCGGTGGTGATGACGCTACTCTATGCGGTCGTGGTGCTACCCACCGGACTGTTTCTGCGCGCGGCCGGGATCGACAAGATGAACCGGCGTTTCGACAAGTCGGCGACGAGTTACTGGATCGAACGCGACGAACAACCCGGCGCCATGGATCGCCAGTTCTGAGGAAAAGCCATGTCGTTCATCGTCGAATTTTTTCATTTCATGGGAAAGCGCAAGAAATACTGGCTCTTTCCGGCCTTCATCACGCTCTTCTTGTTTGGTGGCCTGTTGGTCATCACGCAAGGCTCGGCTGTTGCCCCCTTTATCTACACGCTGTTCTAAGATGACGGTCATCGTAGGGCTGTCGGCCTATTTCCACGACAGCGCCGCCGCGATCGTCGTGGACGGGCGGCTGGTGGCCGCGGCCCAGGAAGAGCGTTTCTCGCGCAAGAAGCACGATCCGCGCTTTCCGCGACGGGCCCTGGACTACGTCCTGGCCGAGGCCGGGATATCGATCGACGACGTCGATCATTTCGCGTTTCACGATAAGCCCTTCCTCAAGTTCGAACGGCTGATCGAGACCTATCTGACCTATGCGCCGCAAGGATTCGGATCGTTTCGCCGGGCGATCCCGATCTGGCTTCGCGAGAAGCTGTTCATGAAATCGATGATCGGCGACGAGTTGCAGGACGCCGGCGCCGACAAATCATGCCGCAAGAAGCTCCTGTTCGCGGAACATCATCAGGGCCACGCGGCGAGCGCCTTCTTCCCCTCGCCGTTCGACGAAGCGCTGGTGCTGACCATGGACGGTGTCGGCGAATGGGCAACGACCAGCGTCTCGATCGGCCGCGGTAACAAGCTGGAAACGATCCGGGAGCTGCATTTCCCCCATTCGCTCGGCCTGCTCTATTCCGCCTTCACCTATTATCTCGGCTTCAAGGTCAACAGCGGCGAGTACAAGGTCATGGGCCTGGCGCCCTATGGCGAACCGCGTTTCGCCGACCTCATCCTGGAAAAGCTGGTCGACGTGAAGCCGGACGGCTCGTTCCGTCTCGACCAGAGCTATTTCACCTACGCGACCGGCCTGACCATGACCGGCCCGGCCCGGCCTTCGCGGCATTGTTCGGTCAGCCGAGGCGCAATCCCGAAACCGATCGTCTCACGCAATTTCATATGGACATCGCGGCATCGCTCCAGGCGGTGACCGAAGAGATCGTCCTGCGCATGACCCGCTCCCTGGCGGAGGAATTCAACATCCGCAATCTCTGCCTGGCCGGCGGGGTCGCGTTGAACTGCGTCGCGAATGGCAAGATCCTGCGCGACGGCCGGTTCGACGACATCTGGATTCAGCCGGCGGCCGGCGACGCCGGTGGCTCCGTCGGGGCCGCCCTCGCCGCCTGGCACTGCGAACTGGGCCAGCCGCGGCAGCCGGAGACGCCGGACGCCATGCGCGGCGCTTATGTCGGCCCGGAGTTTTCGCAAGAAGCGATCGAAGCCGCTCTCGACGCATGCGGCGCCGTCTATGCGGTCACGGAATCGGATGCCTTGGCGACCTCCGTGGCAACCGAACTCGCCAGCGGCAAGGCGGTCGGCTGGTTCCAGGGGCGGATGGAATTCGGCCCGCGGGCCCTTGGCGGACGCTCGATCCTGGCCGACCCCCGCTCGGAGCAGATGCAGAAGACGCTCAATCTGAAGGTCAAGTTTCGCGAGAGCTTCCGGCCGTTCGCGCCGGCTGTCCTGCGCGAACATGTCGGCGAATGGTTCGAGATCGAAAGCGACAGCCCCTACATGCTGTTGGTGGCCGATGTCCGCACATCGCGGCGGCGGGCGATGTCGGAAAGCGAAAACAGCCTGTTCGGGATCGACAAGCTGAATGTCGCCCGCTCGGAGATTCCGGCCGTCACCCATGTCGACTATTCGGCCCGCATCCAGACCGTCAGCGCCGACACGAATCCGCGCTTTCACGCCTTGCTGAGCGCGTTCAACGCACAGACTGGCTGCCCGGTCCTGGTCAACACCTCGTTCAATGTCCGCGGCGAGCCGATCGTCAATACCCCGCAGGATGCCTTCCGGTGTTTCATGGGAACCGGTCTGGATGTCCTGGCGATCGGCAATTGCCTGTTGTTCAAGGAAGAGCAGACCGTGGCCGGGAACGCTTCCTATCGGGAGGCCTATGAGCTCGACTAAGCGCTGGGCCGCCATCCTGTTCGTCAATAGCGTGCTGCTCGCCGGCAGCCTATTTCTTGCCAATCTCTATCTCGACTTCGACAATTTCCGCCGGGCGCAACCGGAACAGGAACGTCGGCGCCTGGAGGCGAAGGCACGCGCGGTCGACTCCGCCTATTTCCGCCAATGCCTGTCGCAGGATCATGTGCAGGTCTTTTATCCCGACCTTCTGCAGCAGGAGCGATACCGGTCGGTCTCGGAGAGCACCGGCTTTTTGCCGCTCGGCCCGATTCCGCGCACGGCCACGGCCTATTGCAACGAGGGCTATGGCTTCGTGCAATACACCAGCGACCGCTTCGGCTTTCGCAATGACGATGAAAACTGGGACCGGCCCGTCGACGTCCTGTTCGTCGGCGATTCCTTCGTCCAGGGGGCCTGCGTCAGCGAACCCTATGTCCTGTCGAACCGGGTCGCCGAGAGACTCGGCGAAAACGTCCTGAATGTCGGCACGGCCAGCAACGGTCCCAATCACTACCGGGCGCTGCTCGAGACCTTCGTCCCGCTGGTCGAGCCGTCCTACGTGGTGCTCGTGTTCTTTCCCAATGACAACGTCCGCATTCCCGCCAACGACCCTTACAGCCAGCGTGATCGTGCGCCGGCAGTCCATTACAGCCGTTCGGGAATCGACCAGCAGGGGCGCGACTTCTATCGCGCGATCCGACCGCTGATGGAGCCGACATCGGGCCTCAACCCGAAGCTCGACTGCGACCGCGTCGACCTGACCTTTCCGGACATCCAGGAGCAGGTGAAGGCGGATTTCTCGGCCCAGGAAAACGCGACACTCGGAAGCGCCTTCAGCCAGTACGTCCAGCAGATCGACAGTCGCGAGAAAATCGCCGGCCTCGTCAAGCTGAGGGCGCTCCGCGGCATGCGTGCGACAATCGGGCAGTCCGAGACAGAAGAGCCGCTCACCACGCCCGACGCCACCCGCGCGGCCATCGACGCCCTGTTCGAGCAGTGCGACGGCACCTGCGTCCCGGTGATCGCACTGCTGCCGGGTTCGGAATACTGGCGCTCGGATTGGCGCACGGACACCTATCTCGACTTCGTCACCGCCTACGCGAAAGAGCGGTCCGGAACCCGCGACTACAAGCTGCTCGACGCACGCCCACTCATCGACAGGAATGGCCTGGACGACTTCCCGCCGGTCGGCGCCCATTACAGCGAAGAAGCATATGGCAGGGTCGGCGACGCGATAGCCGAAACCATTGGCATAGAATGATGGCCAAGCCGCGTTGATCTGGTGCCTTTGAGCGGCATGATCCCGCTCGCCGATCCCCCGGCCGGCCGTGGAGCCCTCATTCTCTCTCGCGGGCCTTTTTGCGGCGCGGAAGAAATTCGGCCGTTGCGGTTCATGTTGCGGGCCGCTGCCTATATGATCTCGGATCAGGAGATTTTGCCAAAGGCCGTTTTCGGGCTCGCGGCGCAGGGCATGACGGTTCGGAGGCAAAATGTGCGGCATCTGCGGTGAAATCCGGTTCGACGGGCAAAAGGCCTCGGCCGAGCGGCTTCAGCGCATGGGCGACTGCCTGGCTCCGCGCGGGCCGGACGGGTCGGGTCAGGTGATGCGGGGCCGGGTCGGCCTCGGCCACCGGCGGCTGAAGATCATCGACCTTTCCGAAAAGGCCGAGCAGCCGATGGTCGACCCCGAACTCGGGCTCACCATCGCCTTCAACGGCTGCATCTATAACTATCCGGAGCTGCGCAAGGAGCTCGAAGGCAAGGGCTATCGCTTCTTCTCGCATGGCGACACGGAGGTCATCCTCAAGGCCTATCACGCCTGGGGACGCGATTGCGTCAAGCGCTTCCACGGCATGTTCGCCTTCGCCATCCACGAGCGCGACTCTGGCCGGGTGCTGCTTGCTCGCGACCGTTTCGGCATCAAGCCGCTCTACCTGTCGCAGAACGCCGGGCGCCTCTATTTCGCCTCGTCGTTGCCGGCGATCCTGAAGACCGGCGACGTCGATACCGCGATCGACCGCGAGGCGCTGCATCACTACATGACGTTCCACGCCGTGGTGCCGCCGCCGCTGACTATTCTCAAGGGCGTTCGCAAGCTCCCCCCGGCGACGACCCGGCTGATCGAGGCGGACGGCAGCTTCGACGACGATATGTACTGGGCGCCCGAATTCGGACCGCGCCCCGGCGACGACAAGTTGTCCTCCGACGACTGGCGCGACATGGTGCTGGAATCGCTCAAGACCGCTGTCGCCCGCCGCATGGTCGCCGACGTTCCGGTCGGGGTGCTTTTATCGGGCGGCGTCGATTCCTCGCTGATCGTCGGGCTTCTGGCAGAGGCCGGGCAGAACGATCTCAACACCTTCTCGATCGGTTTCGAGGACGCCAATGGCGAGGTCGGCAACGAGTTCGAATTCTCCGACCTGATCGCCAATCACTACGGCACCGAGCACCACAAGATCTTCGTGCCCGGCTCGGAACTGATGGAGCATCTGCCCGGCACCATCGCGGCGATGTCGGAACCGATGGTCTCCTACGACAATGTCGGCTTCTACCTCTTGTCGCGCGAGGTCTCCAAGCACATCAAGGTGGTCCAGTCCGGCCAGGGTGCCGACGAAATCTTCGGCGGCTATCACTGGTATCCGCCGATGGTCGGCGCCAATGATTCGCTCGCCGCCTACAGCCATGCCTTCTTCGACCGCTCGCATGAGCGGCTGCTGAGCCACATTTCGCCGGAATGGCACACCGAAACTGACGTCAGCCGCGAATTCGTCGAACGGCATTTCGCCATGCCGGGCGCGGAAAACCCCGTCGACAAGGCGCTGAGGATCGACGCCCACGTCATGCTGGTCGACGATCCGGTCAAGCGGGTCGACAACATGACCATGGCCTGGGGATTGGAAGCGCGGGTGCCCTTCCTCGACCACGAACTGGTGGAACTCGCGGCGCGCGTGCCGGCGGCCGAAAAGCTGAAGCAGGACGGCAAGGGTGTCCTCAAGGAAGTCGCGCGTCAGATCGTCCCGTCGGCGGTGATCGACCGCAAGAAGGGTTATTTCCCGGTTCCGCAGCTCAAATACATCTCCGGCCCCTATCTCGACATGGTGCGTGATACGCTGACCTCCGAAAGCGCCAAATCGCGTGGCTTGTTCCGCGGCGACTATCTCGAAACGCTGTTCGCCGATCCGGCCGCCCACATTACGCCGCTGCGCGGCTCGGAACTCTGGCAGGTCGCGCTTCTCGAATTGTGGCTCCAGCAGCAAGGGATCTAGCGCCGCTATGGCAGATCACCGGCCCAGGACCCAGCCCAATATCGACCACCGGCTGAAGCGGATGCGCACCGACGGCATCAAGGCGCCGATCGGCCGGCACGATCCGAATGTGCCCGCGGCCGAGAAAAACGCCTATCTCGATTGCGGATGGGGGCGGCTGGTCTTCGCCCAGACCTTCGAGGACCCGACGGAACTCGTGCGCAGCCTGCGCGAGGAAGGCCCAGATCGCCGCGATATCGCGTTCTACGCGCGCGACCCGCATGTGCTTTTGAGCCACGCGCCGCAGGAGCTGTTCCTCGACCCCTCGCACACCTACCGCCTCGATCTTTCGACCTATCGCAGCGATCCACGCCGGCCGCGCGGCTACTTCATCCGCCGCCTGTCCTCCGAGCAGGACGCGACCGAGGTCAACCGCATCTACCAGAGCCGCGGCATGGTGCAGGTGCATCCGTCCTTCTTCTGGTCCAACCGCGACAACCGGGCGTTGACCTATTTCGTCGCCGAGGACGAAACCACCGGCGCAATTCTTGGCACGGTCACCGGCGTCCACAATCGCCGCGCCTTTGCCGATCCGGAGAACGGTTCCTCGCTCTGGTGCCTTGCGGTCGACCCCCAGGCCACGCATCCGGGCATCGGCGAGGCTCTTGTGCGCCGGCTGGCCGAGCATTTCCAGGCGCGTGGCTGCGCCTTCATGGATCTGTCGGTCATGCACGACAACGAACTGGCGATCGGGCTCTATGACAAGCTCGGCTTCTACCGGGTCCCGTATTTCGCCGTGAAGCGCAAGAACGAGATCAACGAGAAGCTGTTTACCGGCTCGGGCGCCGATTACGACAGCCTCAACCCTTACGCGCGTATCATCGTCGACGAGGCGCGGCGGCGGGGCATCCATACCGAGGTGACCGATGCGGCCGGTGGCTTCTTTCGTCTGACTCAGGGCGGCCGCACGATCCATTGCCGCGAAAGCCTGTCGGAACTGACCTCAGCCGTAGCGATGTCGATCTGCGACGAGAAGTCGGTGACCCGCCGCATGGTCGAGGCCGCCGGCGTCGCGGTCCCCGATCAGATCGATGCCGATATCGACGACGAGGCCCTTGCCGCGTTCATCGCCGAGCATGGCCAGATCGTCGTCAAGCCGGCGCGGGGCGAACAGGGACGTGGCATCGCCGTCGGCATCGAAACCGTCGAGGACGCCAAGCGCGCGATTGCCGCGGCGCGCGAGCAATCGGACCGGGTGCTGCTGGAATACTGCTTCGAGGGCCATGATCTCAGGCTGATCGTCATCGACTATCGCCTGGTCGCCGCCGCCCTGCGCAAGCCGCCGCAGATCACCGGCGACGGTCGCTCCAGCGTCCGCGAACTGATCGAACATCTGTCCCGACGCAGGGCGGCGGCCACCGCCGGCGAAAGCCGAGTGCCGCTCGACGCGGAGACCGAGCGCTGCGTCAGGAATGCCGGCCACGGCATGGACGACATTCCGGTGAAGGGCGAGCGGATCACCGTTCGCAAGACCGCGAATCTTCACACCGGGGGCACGATTCACGACGTGACTGGCGAGGTGCATCCGGTTCTCGTCGATGCGGCCGTCGCCGCTGCCCGGGCGATCGAAATCCCGGTGACGGGGATCGACCTGATGGTCAAGGCGCCGCACTTGCCGGACTACGTCTTCATCGAGGCGAACGAACGGCCGGGGCTGGCCAATCACGAGCCGCAACCGACGGCGGAGCGCTTCATCGACCTCTTGTTTCCCCTGTCGATTCCGTTTTCAGTGCGCGCCGCCAGGTCTCACAAACGTAAATCCAGGAAGGACGACTAGGTGCCAAGGCTTGCCATCGATGCGCAGTATCTGACGGACCAGCTGAAGGCGCTTCTGGATATCCCCAGCCCCACCGGCTACACGGATACCGTCGTTCGCCATGTCGCCAAGGAACTGGAGCGACTCGGGCTGACCGTCGAACTGACCCGGCGCGGCGCGATTTCGGCGCTCCGGCAAGGCTCACGCCGGGCCTCGGCGCGGGCGATCGTCAGTCATCTCGATACGCTGGGTGCCCAGGTCAAACGCCTGAAGGAGAACGGCCGCCTCGAACTCGTGCCGATCGGCCACTGGTCGGCACGTTTCGCCGAGGGCGCGCGCGCGACGCTGTTCACCGATTCCGGCACCTATCGCGGCACGATCCTGCCGCTGAAAGCCTCCGGCCATACCTATAACGACGAAATCGACACCATGCCGGTCGGTTGGGATTTCGTGGAGTTGCGGGTCGACGCGCTCGGCCGTGACGCGCGCGAGCTGCAGGCGCTCGGTATCGAGATCGGCGATACCGTTGCGATCGACCCGCAGCCGGAGTTTCTCGACAACGGCTTCATCGTCTCGCGCCATCTCGACAACAAGGCCGGCGTCGCCGTCATGCTTGCCGCGATCGAGGCGATGGAGCGCACCGAGGCTGTGACACCCGTCGACATGCACTGGCTGTTCACCATCGCCGAGGAGGTCGGCGTCGGCGCCGCCTCGATCCTGACACCCGACGTCGCCTCAATGATCGCGGTCGACAACGGCACGTCGGCGCCAGGCCAGAATTCCGCCGAATTCGGCGTCACCATCGCCATGGCCGACCAGACGGGCCCGTTCGACTATCACCTGACCAAGAAACTCGTCCGGCTCTGCCAGGAAGAGGATATCCGCTACCAGAAGGATATCTTCCGCTTCTATCGTTCCGATTCCGCCTCCGCGATCGAGGCAGGGCACGACGTGCGCACGGCGCTGATCACCTTCGGCGTCGACGCCTCGCATGGCTATGAACGCATCCACATGCATGCGCTGCGCTCGCTCGCCGAACTCGTCACGGCCTACGCCACCTCGCCGGTCGAGATCGAGCGGGATCGCAACCAGCATGCGGGTATTCAAGGATTCACCCGGCAGCCGGCGGTCGAGGCGGAGCAGGAGCTCGCCGAGGATTCCGACCTCGCCGAGTAACGCCCTGCCGTCCCCGTCGATCAGTCGAAGCTCCGGCGGTTCATAAGATCGCCCGGCCGCGATAATATCGAATACCGGGGTCCGGTGTGGCACCGCGCCGTCGACAACAGGGGAGGACAGGCATGACGTCCGAGAAAATCCTGACGCTGGCCGAGGCGTGGTGGCGCGATATTGAGGCGACCGCCGCGGCCTATCCCTCCATCGCGATCATGGGTCTGATCCTCGCCCTCCTGTCGCTGCTCCTGTCGCGAAGCCTGTTTGTTTTCATCGCCGCGGCGTTCCTCGCCGTTGCCGCCATCCTTGTTACGGAGCCGGTCGCGGACCCGCTCAAGCGCGAGGTCCTGATCGGCGGATTCTTCCTGGCGATCGTCCTCGTCTCTGTCGTGGTGATGATGCTGCGGCTGCGCCTGCGTCAGGCACGCATCGATCTGCGCCGCACGGCAGCGGAAGCGAACGAATGGCAAGCCCTCTATCAGGACGAGGTGCGCTGGCGGCAGGCCGGCGGCGATGTACGGGACCGACTGCCGCCGGGCGGCTGAGGCCGACCAAGCCGCCGATACCTGCTGCCGCCGTCGGGTCAGGTTCCGACAGCGACCTCGGGGCGATCGATCGCATCCGCTGCATCGCGCGTCGCCGCGTCGGACGCGACCAGCGTCGTCACTACATTCGAGGACGCCTTGAGCGTGCGGTGAACCGGGCATTTGTCGGCGATTTCGAGGAGCTTGGCTTCCCATTCCTCCGGCACACCGCCCTCGATGTGGATGCGGCGGGTGAACTGGTCGATCTTGCCATCGCGCCCGCGCTCCGTCTCCGTGCAGGCCTCACAGTCCTTGAAGTGTGTCTTCTCATGCGCGACATCGACCGTGATCCGGCCGAGGTCGAGCTTCTTGCGATCGGCGTACATGCGCAGCGTCATCGAGGTGCAACTCGCGAGCGCTGCCGACAGGAAATCATAGGGCGAGGGGCCGCTGTCGAGGCCGCCGACGCTTTCCGGCTCGTCGGCCATAAGCCGGTGACGCCCCGCATGCACCGCGTTCTGGAACTTGCCGCCGAGGGTCTCGCGCACGCCGACGTGCTCGATCGCCGTCTCGCCCTGGGGCTTTTCCGGCCCGATGTAACGGGACGCCCAGCCGGCGACGACCTCGGCCGCGAACTCGGCGTCGGCGCGCTTGGTCAACAGATGATCGGCGCCGTCCAGCGACACGAAGCTCTTGGGGTGGCGCGCCGCGGTGAAAATCGCGCTGGCATTGTCGATGCCGACGAACTCGTCGACCGGCGAATGCATCACCATCAGCGCCTTGCGCATCGCCGCGATGCGATCCGTCAGGCGAGTGCCGCGAATGTCGTCGAGAAACTGCCGGCGGATGGTAAAAGGACGGCCAGCCAGTTTCACGGCAACCGCCCCATCCGCCTCGATGGCGTCGACATGGGCCGCGAACTGTTTTTCGACGTGGCTGGCTTCGGCGGGCGCCGCGATCGTGACCACCGCCTTTACTTCGGGAATGTCGCCGGCAACGGCAAGGACGGCGGCGCCGCCGAGCGAATGGCCGATCAAGATCGCCGGCGCGGCGAAATTGGTTCGCAGGTAATCGGCGGCGCTCTTCAGATCGGCAATGTTAGAGGAAAAGTTGGTCGAGGCGAATTCGCCCTCGCTGGAGCCAAGGCCGGTGAAATCGAAGCGCAGCACGGCGATGCCCTGCCCGGCGAGGCAGTTGGCGATGGTCCGCACCGCCTGAAGGTCCTTGGAACAGGTGAAGCAATGCGCGAACAACGCATAGGCCCGCACCGGGCCGAGCGGCAGGTCGAGCCGCGCCGACAGGGCGTCGCCGGAATGGCCTTTGAAATCAATACGCAGGATCGAATCGCTCATGCCGCTGAGACTCCGATGTTTGTTACGATGGGCTGGACGATAGCCACTTTCGGCGCGCGCCGGCAGGTCCCGACGGTCACATGATCCGGAGGCAGAATTTTCTTTTGCCGATCGCGCGCGGCGATCGCGATCAGATACGCGGGTTCGCCGATCATCCCGCGTCCTCTATCAACCGCTGGCCGATCCACCTACATGGCTTCGGTCCGCACAAACATCTCCGATTGGAAGCCACAATGGTCCAGCCTGACGATCTCTCCCAGCTCGGCCGCGACGCCCGCCCGGCGGCATCGCCCGACGAAGCGGTTCTCGAAACCGTGCCCTATCGGCGCGGCGAGGGCGCACCGGCCATCGTCCGCTTCACCTGCCCGGAATTCACCTCGCTCTGCCCGGTGACCGGACAGCCAGACTTCGCCCATCTGGTGATCGACTACGCGCCGGATGAACGGCTGGTGGAATCGAAATCGCTGAAGCTGTTCCTCACCAGCTTCCGCAACCACGGCGCCTTTCACGAAGACTGCACCGTCGCCGTCGGTCGGCGCATCGTCGAAGCGACGAAGCCGCTCTGGCTCAGGATCGGCGGCTACTGGTATCCGCGTGGCGGCATCCCGATCGATGTCTTCTGGCAGACCGGCCCAGCCCCGGAAGGCGTCTACCTGCCGGATCAGGGCGTCCCGCCCTATCGCGGCCGTGGCTGACGGCGGATGCTTTGCCATTGAACTGATCATAGGTGCCTTTCGAGACAAGGCGTATCATGCAGTGATACCAATGATTGACCTCTCCGCGCATTCGTGTCACGTTGAGAGACGTTCGGAGCGGCCATGATCCTTTCATTCAAGGGCAAGCATGCCAAAGCGATAGGCGATGGGAAGGTCGCCAAAGGGTTTCCCGCCGACTTGGTGCCAGCAACCGAACGCAAGCTACAAATGGTCGAGGACGCTGCAGTTCTGGACGATCTTCGCTCCCCGCCGGGAAATCGGCTAGAGGCGCTCAAGGGAAACCGCAAAGGCCAACACTCGGTTCGTATCAACAATCAGTGGCGAATCTGCTTTCGCTGGACTGCGGCTGGTCCAGAGGATGTCGAAATCACCGATTACCATGCTTGACGATCGAGCTTATCCGATCGCCGCCATGCCAAGGAGGGCAAGATGGCACTCAATCTGTCCCGTCCGATCCATCCCGGCGAAATCCTTCGCGAGGAATATCTCCTGCCGCTGGGGCTTACTCCCTACGCCTTAGCGAAAGCGATCAACCTATCTCGCCCACGAATCGAACGCCTCTCCCGCGAAACCACGCCGGTCACGCCCGATACCGCCTTGCGCCTTGGTCGCTATTTCGGAACCACTCCGGACTTCTGGCTGAATCTCCAGAAGTCCTATGATCTGAAAATCGCATCAGAAGCGAAAAAGGCTGAGATCGCGGCGATCATTCCTCGCGCGATAAAAGCAGCGTAACCCTACTGCTTCAGGTTCGTCGGCCGCCTCCACTTCGACCACCACAGGTCGGGCGGGATGCCCCCGCCCGACGGCGTCTTTTTGCCCGATCAGGGTGTCCCGCCCTATCGCGGCCGCGGCTGACGCTGCGTCCGTCGCCATTGAACGGCGCGCCGCTTCGGCTTAGGACGCTGTAGGGATTTAGCGGGGACAAGCATGGAACTGGACAGCATCGAGGACGCCATCGCCGCGATCGCGGCGGGCGAACCGGTCGTCGTCGTCGACGACACCGATCGGGAGAACGAAGGCGATTTAATCATGGCGGCGTCGAAGGCCACGCCCGAGCGAATGGCCTTCATGATACGCCACACCAGCGGCATCATCTGCGTGCCGATGACCGCGGAACGGGCCGACAAGCTGAACCTGCCACCGATGGTCGCCAACAATCTCGACCCGATGCGCACCGCCTTCACCGTTTCGGTCGACTACAAGGTCGGCATGACGACGGGCATCTCGGCCGAGGAGCGGACCAACACCGTCCGCGCGCTGGCCAACGACAATTGCGCTGGAACCGACTTTCTGAGGCCCGGCCACATCTTCCCGCTGATCGCGCGGGACGGCGGCGTCTTGACCCGCTCCGGCCATACCGAAGCCGGTACCGATCTCGCCAAGCTTGCCGGGCTGGAGCCAGCCGGCGTGCTCGCCGAGGTCGTCAATGACGACGGCACCGTCAAGCGCCTGCCCGAACTCATCCCCTTCGCGCGCGAGCACGGCCTGAAGATCATCTCGATCGAGGATCTCATCTCCTATCGCATCCGCCGGGAATCCTTCGTCACCTGCGTCAAGGAGGAGGCGATGACCGTCGGCGGCATGGCCGCCCAGGTGCGTATCTATGAAACCCCGTTCGACCAGATGCAGCATGTCGTCGCCGTCTTCGGCGACGTGCGCGACGGCGAAAAGGTGCCGACCCGCATCCATCGCGAACAGCCGGTGCTCGACCTGTTCGGCCGCACCCGCGAGGCGAAGACCTGGGTGGAGGTTGCCGTCGACCAGCTGAAGAGCCAGGGGCGCGGGGTCCTGATGCTGCTCCGGACGCCGAATGTCGACGATTTCGAAGCCGGCGACGCTGTAGCGGATCACGCCGACGGCGAACGCCACGGCAGCGCGTTGAAACGCCAGCAGCGCTGGCGCGAGATCGGCGTCGGCGCCCAGATCCTGCGCGACCTCCATATCCGGTCGATTTCGGTTCTGGCGACGCATGAGCGGGCCTATGTCGGCCTCACCGGCTTCGGCATCGAGGTCGCCGGCACCATCCTGGTCGAGGACTGAACGGCGCCATCCGAGGGGCGGCGAGCCGCACCCTCGGATAGCGCCGGGCGGACCGTCGCGTTCGGCAAGGGTCTCGAAGACCGCGGGTTGCGAGACATGCGGCGCCAGTGTCACATAGTCGTTCCAGGTTTGACGAGGGCGGCATGGGCGGGCAGCGGGACGATGGCAAAGGCGGGACCGACAGTGAAGACCTCGGCCTGACCACCCAAGGCCCGACGCTGCTGGTCACCGACATGGCGGTCTGGCGCCCCCATCCCGGCGCGACGCGCGTGGCGATCGCCGCCAGCTGCGACTGGGACGTGCGCTACGCTGACGATTGCAGCGAGACGCCACCGCCAACGCCGGCCAAGTTGGCAACCCTTCGAGACATCCGGAGGCGGACCGCCGACGCCCCCCGGCGGAGTGCCGCGTGAGACGGATGGAGCGCACCCGCGTCGCCATTATTGGCGGCGGACCGGCCGGGCTTCTGCTGGCGCTCATCCTTCACCGCGCCGGGATCGACAGCGTCGTCATCGAGCGCAGAAGCCGCGATTACGTCTTGTCGCGCATCCGCGCCGGCGTTCTGGAGAAGGGCACGACAGATATTCTGAGGACCGCCGGCGTCGGCGCGCGCCTCGACCGGGAGGGTCTCGTGCATGACGGGCTCGACATCGCCTGGCGCGGCGAAGTCCTGCATATCGGCCTGCGCGAACTGACCGGCAAGACCGTCACCGTCTACGGCCAGACCGAGGTCACCCACGACCTTTACGACGCGCTCGACGAAGCGGGCGTGCCGGTTATTCACGGGGCCGAGGACGTCCATCTGTGGGACATCACGACCGACGCGCCGTTCGTGACCTTCCATACCCAGGACGGCGAGCACAGCCTCGAATGCGATTACGTCGCCGGTTGCGACGGCTTCCACGGCGTCTGTCGCCAGACCATTCCGGCTGATCTGCTGCGGACCTTCGAACGGGTCTATCCGTTCGGCTGGCTCGGCATCCTCACCCGGACGCCGCCGATACAGGACGAGCTGATCTACGCCCATCACGCGCGCGGCTTCGCGCTCTGCTCGCTCAGAAGTCCGCAATTGTCGCGCTACTACCTCCAGTGCGACGCCGCCGACGACGTCGCCAACTGGCCGGACGAGCGTTTCTTCGACGAGATCGAGGCGCGACTGCCGCCTCGGGTCGCCGCCCATCTCAAGCGCGGTCCCTCGATTGAGAAATCGATCGCGCCGCTCAGATCGTTCGTCGCCGAGCCGATGTGCCACGGCCGGCTGTTCCTGGCCGGGGACGCGGCGCATATCGTGCCGCCGACCGGGGCCAAGGGGCTGAACCTCGCCGTCTCCGACGTCCATTACCTGTCGCGGGCGCTGATCGCCCATTACCGCGACAAGGACGACCACCTACTGGAAACCTATTCCGAGACGGCGCTCGCCCGGGTCTGGAAGGCCGAACGCTTTTCCTGGTGGTTCACCTCGATGATCCACATGTTCGAGGCGGATGGCGCCTTCTCCCAGCGCATCCAGGAAGCCGAATTCGACTATCTCGCCGGCTCGCAAGCCGCACAGACGGCACTGGCGGAGAATTATGTCGGGCTGGCGTATTGAGGGCCGCTGCGCCCCGCTTCCGTACTCATTTTGTGAAGGAAAACGCGGCCATATCCATCCGACGTTTCACCCTGTCCGGCTGCTCGCTCCAGTCTGCCTACCCACCGAGGACTTGCGACTCGCCAAGGCCCCTCGTTGCCGTTCTCGCCGGGGGCGGCCCGGCAACGAGAAGAAGGATATCCGTGAGAGGCAACGTGCGCGGCCGCTTTGCTCTTACATGTCTCCGTACCAAGCCTTGTGCCAGTTGATCATGTTGCCGATCTCTTCGGCCTGAGCCTGAATGATCTGGCGCCCCATCATTCGGATGGCGTCGATCTTGGTTTCCATCGCGGCTACCGATGCCATCTCGATGGCGGAGGCGTGGTGGGGAATCTGATTACGGATGAAAGCTTTGTCGAAAGGGTCTGCCTTCTTCAACTCGGCGTTGCTGACCATGCCGTGCATGCCCCGCTCATGATCATGCGGCGAGTTCGCGATTTCGTCCGTTCCGAAGTTGTCCTTCTTGATCTTCGACAACTTCTCGCGTTCTTTCATCTGATCGTCAATAATGCTTTGGGCGAGGTTTCGGATCTCCGGGTGTTCACCTCTCTCCTTCGCGATTTCCCCCATGCCGATTGCCATCGCGTGATGGGCCGCCATCATATCGATCCACCGTTCGTCGGAGTATTCGCCGTTTTTTATGAGAGCGGCCGGCGCTTTGCGGGTCTTATCGGTCATGCGTTGTTCCTCTAAAAGTAATTTTTGCGATGCACCGTCTTCCTCCACGGTGACGTAATGACAAGAACGCGAGCTTCTGAGGAATGTTCCAGACTGACCGCCGCAAGTGGTTCAGAAGTAAACTTGAGGGGACGTCTGCTTTCCAAGAAAGAGGACAGAACCCGGATTCCAAGGCATTGGAGGAACGCGCGTTGCATCCTCATGCTTGAACCGTGCCGTCCGAGCGAACACGAACCTCTTTTCGCCGCCGAATGCGCAAAATTTCGCCTCGCCTTGTCGCGGGTCCAAGGCTTATGCAGTGTGACTGCAAGCTTGACCTCAACAAGGACGACGACATGGCCGAGCGCCCGTTCATCCGCGACGACGACCGTTCCGACGATGGGTTCGGCGCGCGCGAACCTTTGCGTCCGGCGCGCATGGGGGAACTCGCCAGCCTGCCGGTGTTCTTCGACCTCGGGGCCAAGCGGGTGGTCATGGCCGGCGGCGGGCCGGGCGCGGCCTGGAAGGCGGAACTGCTGGCCTCGGCCGGGGCGCATGTCGACCTCTATGCGCCGGCCGACGACCTCGACGAGGAAATGGCCGGCCTTCTGGCCATGCCGCCGGTTTCGGGCCGCATCCATCATCACGACCGGCCGTGGTCGGCCGACATCTTCGCCGGCGCGGCGATCGCCGTCGGCGATGTGGAGAGCGAAGCCGAGGCGCAGGCCTTTTATTGCGCGGCCAAGGCCGCGGGCATTCCGGTCAATGTCGTCGACAAGCCGGCCTTCTGCGACTTCCGCTTCGGCTCGATCGTCAACCGCTCGCCGGTGGTCATCGGCATTTCCACCGACGGCGCCGCGCCGATTCTCGGCCAGGCGATCCGCCGACGCATCGAGACGCTGCTGCCGCCGGCCCTCGCCGGCTGGGCGGCGCTCGCGGCGAAAGTCCGCGCCGAGGTGGTCGACCGCCTCGCGCCGGGTCCGCTGCGCCGCGCCTTCTGGGAGCGCTTTTCCGACAAGGCCTTCACCACCAAGGCGCCCGACGCAAACGCCGAGAGCGACGCGCAACGATTCGTCGCCGACCTCGCCCGTTCGCCGCAGGCCGGGGGCCGGGTCACCCTGGTCGGCGCCGGGCCGGGCGAGGCCGAACTCCTGACGCTGAAGGCCGTGCGCGCCCTGCAGGCGGCCGACGTCATCCTGTTCGACGATCTGGTGTCCGACGAGATTCTGGAACTGGCCCGCCGCGAGGCCAAACGGATGCTGGTCGGCAAGCGCGCCGCCCGCGACAGCTGCCGCCAGGAGGACATCAACCGCATGATGGTGCAGTTCGCCAAGGCGGGCAAACACGTCGTGCGGCTGAAATCCGGCGATGTCTCGGTGTTCGGCCGGGCCGGGGAGGAGCTCGACGAGCTGCATCGCGAGAACATCCCGGTGGCGATCGTGCCGGGCATCACTGCCGCCTCGGCGCTGGCGGCAAGCTTCGGGGTCTCGCTGACCCACCGCGACCGCGCCCAACAGTTGCGCTTCGTCACCGGGCACTCCAAGCAAGGCGACCTGCCGGAGGATCTCGACTGGCGGGCGCTGGCCGACGATCACGCCACGACGATCTTCTATATGGGTGGCCGGATGGCGCCGAAGATCGCCGCGCGGCTGATCGCCAACGGTCTGCCGGAAACAACGCCGGTGGCGGTCGCGGCGAATCTGTCCCGCGACGATGAAACCAAGGCCGCCGGCACGCTCGCCAGCCTCGGCGCGATCGTCGCCCGGATCGGCGTCGACCGCCCGATCCTCATCGGCGTCGGACGGGTGTTCGCCGAGCACGCGCGCGCCGCCGCGACAGACCAGGACGAGGACACGGCCGAAGCAGTTACCGGCTGACCTGTCTCGTCATTCCCGACTCACACCCCCGGATCGATCTGCACCGTCGAGCGATCGAGGACTTCGCGCAACGCGAAGGACGAGTTGATCCGCACGACATACGGAAACGCCGACAGATAGGTCTTGTGGATACGCTCGTAATCCTCGAGATCGCGGGCCGCGATCCGCAGGAGATAGTCGTACTCGCCCGACATCAAAAAGCAGACGATCACGTTTGGACAGCGCTTCGCCGCCGCCTCGAACTCGGCGAGTTGACGTTCGCTCTGGCCGGATAGCCCGATATGCACGAGGACGGTGATCGGATGGCCGAGCGCGCGATTGGACAGCCGGGCATGATAGCTAAGAATTGCGCCGGTCGCCTCCAGCCGGTCGAGCCGGCGGGAACAGGCCGACGGCGACAAGCCGACCCGTTCGGCGAGGGTGTTGTTGGTCAGTCGCCCTTCGCGCTCCAAAGCACGCATAATGGCAAGGTCAAATCGGTCCAAGGCGTCCATGCATGGGATTTTTGCGCCTAACACCAATGTGACGCAAGTTCGTTGTGCAACCTCCCGTCAAACGCGTCAATTTCGAAAGGACATTGCGACCGCTTCCGGCGAAATCTGCGAGATCGCCCAGAGGAGGACCATCATGCGCGTCGGCTGCCCGAAAGAGATCAAGAACCACGAATACCGAGTCGGCCTGACGCCGTCGGCGGCCCGCGAATATGTCGCCCAGGGCCATGAGGTGCTCATCGAGACCGGCGCCGGAGCGGGCATCGACGCCAGCGACGCCGATTACCAGGCTGCGGGCGCGACGATTGCCGCCGATGCCGCCGAAGTCTTCAAGGCCGCCGACATGGTGGTGAAGGTCAAGGAGCCGCAGCCGAACGAGTGGGCGCAGCTGCGCGAGGGCCAGATCCTCTACACCTATCTCCACCTCGCGCCGGACCCGAAACAGACCGAGGGATTGCTCGCTTCGGGCGTCACCGCGATCGCCTACGAGACCGTCACCGACGGGCGCGGCGGCCTGCCGCTGCTGGCTCCGATGTCGGAGGTCGCGGGCCGGCTGTCGATCCAGGCCGCGGCCCGGGCTCTCGAAAAGGCCCATGGCGGGCGCGGCGTGTTGCTCGGCGGCGTCCCCGGCGTCGCCCCCGGCAAGATCGTCATCATCGGTGGCGGCGTCGTCGGCAAGGAAGCGGCCAAGATGGCGATCGGCCTCGGCGCCGACGTCACCATCCTCGACCGTTCGATCCAGCGTCTGCGCGACCTCGACGACCTCTTCGCCGGCCGCGTCCATACGCGCTATTCGACCAAGACGGCGATCGAGGAAGAAGTGTTCGCCGCCGACGCCGTGATCGGCGCGGTGCTCATCCCCGGTGCCTCGGCGCCAAAGCTCGTCACCCGCGAGATGCTCTCCGGCATGAAAAAGGGCGCGGTGCTGGTCGATGTTGCCATCGACCAGGGCGGCTGCTTCGAGACTTCGCACGCGACGACTCACGCCGAACCGACCTTCGAGATCGACGGCGTCGTGCATTACTGTGTCGCCAACATGCCGGGCGCCGTGCCGATCACCTCGGCGCACGCGCTCAACAACGCGACGCTGCCCTTCGGCCTGGCGCTGGCCAACCGCAGGCTCGAGGCGTTGTCGGCCGACCCACACCTGATGCACGGGCTCAATGTCCATCGTGGTCAGATCACCAACCGGGCCGTCGCCGAATCGCTCGGCCGGGCGATGATCGACGCCAACCAGGCGCTGGCCGCCTGAGGCAGCGCTGAGCGGTCAGTCGGCGGTTTCGCTCGCCGTCATCTGCCGCTGGCGCTCGCGCAGCGCCGCGGCTTTCTCCCCGGTGAGCCGGTCGATACAATGCGGGCAGGAGACGCCGTCCTCGTAGGCCGACGATGCCTGATCATCGGGCGAGAGCGGCGCCCCGCAGCCGAAACACGCGACCCAGTCGGTCGCCTCCAGCCCGTGGCCGACGGCGACCCGCCCGTCGAAGACGTAGCAGTCGCCCCGCCAGCGGCTGTCGTCTTTCGGCACCTCCTCGAGATATTTCAAAATGCCGCCCTTGAGGTGGAAAACGCTCTCGAACCCCTTTGACAGCATGTAGGCCGACGCCTTTTCGCAGCGAATGCCGCCCGTGCAGAACATCGCAACCTTGCGATGGGCCTTCGGGTCGAGGCTGGCCGCGACGAAATCCTTAAAGTCGGTGAAATTGTCGATGCCGGGATCGATCGCCCCCTCGAAGCCGCCGACCCTGGTCTCGTACCGGTTGCGCGTGTCGACGACGACCACCTCCGGATCGGCAATCAGCGCGTTCCAGTCCAACGCCTCGACATAGGTGCCGACTTGCGTCGACGGATCGGCCTCGGGCGCGCGCATGGTGATGATCTCGGGCCGGATACGGATCTTCAGCCGCGCGAAGGGCCAGGCATCGGCTTCGGAGAATTTGACCTCGCCGCACCGGATGCCGCAGCGGCGGTCGAGCTCGTCGATGATCGCGGCGATCGCCGGCTTCGTTCCGGCGATGGTGCCGTTGACACCCTCGGGCGCGATCAGGATCGTACCGCGTGCCTCGCGCTCGGCGCAGAAGGCGGCGAGCGCCGCCTTAAACGACGGCAGATCATCGAGCGGGACGAACCGGTAGAAGGCAGCGACGGTGAACGGCATGCCGCCTCATAGCGCCACGGGTCGCGCCTGACAAATGCGCGGTCGCACCAGCGTTCCTCCAGCGGTGTCGGCCTGTGTCCGGGCGATCGGCGAATTTTCTCCCACGTTACGGTGACGGTTGACGGGAAGATGATAAGAGAGGGAAACGAATCCCGCCACCTGCTTGCAACCCTTCGGAGTTCCATCGCCCGTGCTCGACCGTGTCATCGGCGTCGTGCTGATCGTCACCGCCTTTGCCGTTCTCCTGCGGGAATGGACCGGCGACGCGACGGCGTCGATGGTCGGCTCGGCAGGGATCGTGGCATTTCTCGCGCTTGCCGCGCCCCGCGCGCGTCCGTCGCGGCAGGCTTTCGTCGCGGCCGGCCTCGGCCTTGTCGCGGCCGCCGTCATTTTCCGGCCCGACTGGCAAGACATCGCGCTTCGCGGACTCGCCCAGGGTTCGTTCATCGCGGCATTCTTCATCGCCCTCGCCTCGCTGCGCAATCCTGCCTCGACCTCGCCGGCGATCGCGCGCTGCGGGCAGTATCTGGCGACGCAGCCGCCGGGCAAGCGCTATCTGGCCCTGACGATCGGCGGCCACCTGTTCGCGCTCATCCTCAATTACGGCGCGATCTCGCTGCTCGGCGGCCTGACGGAAAGCATCGCGAATCGGGAGACCAACGCGGAGATTCGCGATATCCGCAACCGGCGCATGCTTCTGGCCATCCAGCGCGGCTTCGTCGCCACCCTGGCGTGGTCGCCGCTCGCCTTCGCCATGGCGATCACTACCTCGATCATCCCGGGTTCCTCCTGGAGCGGCGCGGCGGGCTTCGCCATTCTCAACGCGGTCCTGGTGACCTTCGTGGGCTGGGCGCTGGATTCGCTCTACAAGCCGAAACTCTCGCAGCCGCGCCCGGCACGCGCGAAGCCGATAGGCAGCTGGCGCGACCTGAAGCCGCTGCTGGCGCTGCTGCTGCTGCTGTTTTCCGGCGTTGCGGCGCTCGAGCTTTTGACCGGCCTGCGGATGATCGCGGTGGTCATGCTGCTGGTCCCGACGCTGGCCGTCGGCTGGCTGTTCGTCCAGACGCGTGGGCCGGAGGGTACCGCGCGGCGCTGGCTCACCCATCTGCAGACCTTCACGATCGCTGAGGTACCATCCTACCATTCGGAGCTCGTCCTCCTGGTCATGGCAGGGTTCATCGGCACGGTCGGCAGCGCGCTGCTGCAGCCATTGATGGAAAGCCAGCCCGCCGGCCTTGCCGCGCTTCCCGGCCCGCTCGTCCTGGTCGCATTGGTCTGGATCATCCCGCTGCTCGGCCAGATCGGCATGAACCCGCTCCTGTCGGTTTCTCTGCTCGCCCCGCTGCTTCCGTCCGCCGAAACCCTGGGGGTCTCGCCGAACGCCATCATCGTTGCGCTGACCGCCGGCTGGGCGTTGACCGGCGCGTCGTCGCCCTTCACGGCGACGACCATGCTGGTCGGCCGGCTTGGCCATGCCAGCGCGCTCCATGTGGGCCTGGTGTGGAACCGCGGCTTCAACCTCGTCGCCGGACTGGCGCTCTCGCTGTCGGTGCTCGTTGCGGCGATGCTGTGACCATTCCACTTTGGCCCGGATAGACGGCAAGCGCTTTCCCGCACGCGGCGATTGCACTACTTCAAGCGGCGTCCCTCACGCCGACGCCCAAACCCTCCGGTCGAGACGAACGGCTCCATTTTTTCCCGAAAGCTTTCTTGGCGATGGAATTTCTGACGGCAGAATCCCTGACGGCGCTGGCGCAGGTCATCATGATCGATCTGGTGCTCGCCGGAGACAATGCCGTGGTGATCGGTCTCGCCGCGGCCGGGCTGCCGGCCGCGCAACGCGGCAAGGCGATCCTCGTCGGCATCATCGCCGCCACGGTGCTGCGCATCGGCTTCGCCACGGTCACGACGCAGCTGCTCGAGATCGTCGGCCTGCTTTTGGCTGGCGGGCTGCTGCTGCTCTGGGTGAGTTGGAAGATGTGGCAGGAGCTGCGGGTGCCGGACCTCGCCGCCGAAGCCGCGCTCTATGGCGACAGCGCAAGCCTGGCACCGCGCAAGTCGCTCAGCCAAGCCATCTGGCAAATCGTCCTCGCCGACGTCTCGATGTCGCTCGACAACGTGCTCGCCGTCGCCGGCGCGGCCCGCGAGCACCTCTGGGTGCTGGTGCTCGGCCTGATCCTGTCGATCGCGCTGATGGGCCTCGCCGCGACGCTGATCGCGCGGCTGCTCGGCCGCTATCGCTGGATCGGCTATATCGGGTTGGTGATCATCCTCTATGTCGCGCTGAAGATGATCTACGAAGGCTGGCAGGAGACTGCGCCGTACCTGCTGGGCTGAACCGGCGACAGGCGAAAGCGAGGCGACGGTCGGGCGCCCGTGGTGGCGTTAGCGGGTCCTGCGAGGTGAGCCGCCGAGGCCGGAAAACATGGCTAATCCTGAATTAATTTGCCTTTAACGAATCATCCGGTTGAACGGCGCGACTCGATTCGGCGCGGTTTTGTTCGAATGATGTTCTTGTTTCATTCTCAAAACCATGCTTACCTTGAGGCATTCTTGGTCAAGGCGGCCGTCTCACCGCTGTGGGTACAGGCCGCCGGTTCGAGGGGTGACCCCATGGTGTCGCGCGTCAAGACCGTCGCGTTTCAGGGAATCGAGGCCGTCCCGGTCGACGTCCAGGTCATGGTCGCCCCCGGCAAGGTCGGCATCCAGATCGTCGGCCTGCCCGACAAGGCCGTCGCCGAAAGCCGGGAGCGAGTCCAGGCGGCGCTGCACGCCTCGGGCCTGTCGATGCCGCCCAAGAAGGTTACCGTCAACCTCGCGCCGGCCGACCTGCCCAAGGAGGGCAGCCACTACGACCTGCCGATCGCGCTCGGACTGATGGCGGCGCTCGGCGCGATCCCCTCCGACGCGCTCGCCGGCTACGTTGTCCTGGGAGAACTCTCGCTCGACGGCATGCTGACGGCGGTGGCCGGGACGCTGCCGGCGGCGATCGGGGCCAACGCCATCGGTCTCGGGCTGATCTGCCCGGCTGATTGTGGCGCGGAAGCCGCCTGGGCAAGCGGCGACATGGACATCATTGCCGCCCGCAGCCTGATCCAGATCGCCAATCATTTTCGCGGCACCCAGATCGTCGCGCGGCCGGAACCGGCGGTT
>DRFF01000065.1 GCA_011050685.1 Aurantimonas coralicida | reverse complement strand
GGCCGCGATTCCATCCGCGACGAACTGCACCGCCAATGCCGCCAGGAGCACGCCCAGGAGCCGGGAAATCACCGCGCGGCCGGTGGCGCCGAGCCAGCGGTCGAAATGGTCGGCCACCGCGAGAAAGCCGAAGGTGACGGCAAGGGCTGCGAAGACGACGACGACCAGGCCGATCTGGCCAGCCAAGCTCGGGACCGCACCGGACAACAGGATCACGGCGGAGATCGCGCCCGGTCCCGCCATCAGCGGGATCGCCAGGGGAAAAGCCGCGACATCGGCGAGGTCCGGATCATCCACTGCGCGATTGGCACTGCGCTCGTGGCGTTCCTTTCGCTTTTCGAAGACCAACTCGAAGCCGATCCAGAACAGGAACAGGCCGCCGGCCACACGGAAGGCCCCAAGTGTGATGCCGAGACCTTCGAGCAGCATGAGACCGGCGAGCCCGAACAGGGTCAGGATCACGAAGGCGATGATGCAGGCCCGGAGCGCGATGCGGCGTCGTTCGACAGCCCCCACGCCGGGTGTCACCGCCAGGAAAAGCGGCACGAGCCCGAGGGGATCGAGGATGACGAAGAGCGTGACAAAGCCGCTGAGAAGAAGATCGAACATATTCCAGCCGTTCGGTGATCCAGCATTCTGGGTAGCAGGTGCCGGCGGGTCGTCAACCGCGATGTTCGGCATCGTCGTCGAGCCAACGATCCGATGGGCTGATTCTCGCCAATTCGCGCCGGTTTTCGGCGGCTGAGCCGGACCTCGTTGGAAGTTTCTTTTGTTGCTTATGCAAGCCATTGAAATAATTGGACAAATTCGCCGCCGTCAACGACCGCGGGAATTGCCCTTGGCGCGCCATTCGCGCTATAGCCAAGCAATGAATTTCCAGCCCACCGGGACATGATTTTGGCCGAAGACGACGACAACACGACGCCGCCGGAACGCCCCAGCGGTATCGACTCCATTTCGATCATCGAGGAAATGCAGCGCAGCTATCTCGATTACGCCATGAGCGTGATCGTCAGCCGTGCGCTTCCGGACGTGCGCGATGGTTTGAAGCCTGTGCATCGGCGCATCCTCTACGCCATGCACGGGATGGGCCTCAGCTTCAACAAGCCCTATCGCAAGTCCGCCGGTGTCGTCGGTGAGGTGATGGGTAAATACCATCCGCACGGCGATTCTTCGATCTACGACGCCCTCGTGCGAATGGCGCAGGATTGGTCGCTGCGCGTGCCGCTCATCGAGGGGCAGGGGAATTTCGGCTCGATCGACGGCGATCCGCCGGCGGCCATGCGCTATACCGAGACCCGACTCTACAAGGTGTCCGAGGCGCTGCTCGAGGATATCGACAAGGAGACCGTCGACTTCCAGGACAATTACGACGGCCGCGAACGGGAGCCGGTCGTGCTTCCGGCGCGTTTTCCGAACCTCCTCGTCAATGGTTCCGGCGGCATCGCCGTCGGCATGGCGACGAACATTCCGCCGCACAATCTCGGCGAGATCGTCGATGGCTGCGTGGCGATGATCGACAATCCGGCGATCGCGCTGGAAGAGTTGATGGAATTCATTCCCGGTCCGGATTTCCCGACCGGGGCGATCGTTCTCGGCCGCGCCGGCATCCTGTCTGCCTATTCCACCGGCCGCGGCTCGATCCTGATGCGCGGCAAGGCTCACATCGAGCCGATGCGCGGCGACCGCGAAGCGATCATCATCACCGAGGTTCCCTATCAGGTGAACAAGGCCTCGATGATCGAGAAGATGGCCGATCTCGTGCGCGACAAGCGGATCGAGGGTATCTCGGACATCCGCGACGAGAGCGACCGCGACGGTTACCGGGTGGTCATCGAACTGAAGCGTGACGCGTCCTCCGACGTCATCCTCAACCAGCTCTACCGCTTCACGCCGCTGCAAACCTCCTTCGGCGCCAATATGGTCGCGCTGAATGGCGGCAAGCCGGAGCAGCTGACGCTGATCGACATGCTGTCGGCCTTCATCGCCTTCCGCGAGGAGGTCGTGAACCGGCGCACCAAGTTCCTGCTGCGCAAGGCGCGCGAGCGGGCCCATGTTCTCGTCGGACTGGCCATTGCCGTCGCCAATATCGACGAGATCATCAAGCTGATCCGCGCCGCGCCGGACCCGGCGACGGCGCGCGAACAGCTGATGGCCCGTGCATGGGAAGCCAAGGACGTCGCCCCGCTGATCCGACTGATCGACGATCCGCGCCACCGCATCGCCGAGGACGGCACCTATCGCCTGTCGGAAGCCCAGGCACGGGCGATCCTCGATCTTCGCCTCCAGCGCCTGACCGCGCTCGGCCGGGACGAAATCGGCGACGAGCTCAACAAGATCGGCGAGGAGATCAAGGAGTATCTCGAAATCCTCTCCTCGCGCACCAAGGTCCGCGAGATCATCAAGGCCGAACTCATCGCCGTGCGCGACGAGTTCGCGACGCCGCGCCGCACGGAGCTGACCGAAGGCGCGGCGGACATGGACGACGAGGATTTGATTCCGCGTGAGGACATGGTGGTCACCGTCAGTCATGGCGGCTACATCAAGCGCGTGCCGCTGACCACCTACCGCGCACAGCGGCGCGGCGGCAAGGGCCGGTCCGGCATGTCGCTGAAGAACGACGAGGATTTCGTCACCCGGCTGTTCGTCGCCAACACCCACACGCCGGTGTTGTTTTTCTCCTCGCGCGGCATCGTCTACAAGGAAAAGGTCTGGCGGCTGCCGCTGGCGAGCCCGCAGGCGCGTGGCAAGGCGCTGATCAACATGCTGCCGCTGGAAAAGGGCGAGCGTATCACCTCGATCCTGCCGCTACCGAGCGATCCCGAGGCGGCCGCAGAACTCAACGTGATGTTCGCGACGACCCGTGGCACGGTTCGCCGCAACAAGCTGTCCGACTTCGTGCAGGTCAATCGCAACGGCAAGATCGCGATGAAACTGGACGAGGAGGGCGACGAAATCCTGGCCGTCGCCACCTGTTCGGAAGACGACGACGTGTTCATGACGGCGGCCTCCGGCCAATGCATCCGCTTCCCGACGACCGATGTGCGCGTCTTCGCCGGCCGCAATTCGGTCGGCGTCCGCGGCATCGCGCTCGCCAAGGGCGATACCGTCATCTCGATGGCGATCCTGCGTCACGTGGATGCTACCCCGGCCGAGCGGGCCTCCTATCTGAAGATGCGCCGCGCCGTCGAAGGCGAAGCCGCCGCCGAGACCGTGGTCGAGGAGGAGGGCGTCGAGGACGTCGCCATCGACCAGGAGCGCTATGGCTTCCTCAGCGCCAACGAGGAATTCGTGCTGACGCTGAGCGAGTTCGGCTACGGCAAGCGCTCGTCGTCCTACGATTTCCGCACCATCGGACGCGGCGGCAAGGGCATTCGCGCCACCGATCTGTCGAAGGCGAGCGAGATCGGCAATCTCGTCGCCGGCTTCCCGGTCGAGGACGGCGATCAGATTCTGCTCGTCACCGATCGGGGTCAGCTGATCCGGGTGCCGGTCGAAGGCATCCGCATTGCTGGTCGGGCGACGCGCGGCGTCACCATCTTCCGGACGGCCGAGGGCGAGCGTGTCGTTTCGGTGGAGCGGATTCCCGATCAGGGCGCCGATGACGCGGAGGAGACGGAAGCGTCTGAGGCGGGCGACGATATCGCGGGCGATGGCGGCCCCGAAGGCGAGACGTCCTGACGTTTCGAGTTCCACGCGCGTCGCCGCACAAATACAAAAGCCGTCCGGAGCGATTCCGGACGGCTTGCTGATTTGGCTTTACGATGTCTGCGCCCCGGCGAGGATCCGCGCGGCCGGCTTTCTCGGCGAAGCCTATTGCATGAAGCGGGTGCGGCGGGCAGTCGCCTTCACGCGCACGTTCTGCGACTCGCTATGGAGCGTAATGGCGGTTGCGGAAAGCAGGGTGACGATCATGGCGAGGGCAAGCGCGAAAACCAGCATGTCAATACTCCGTTGTTCGCTTTAAAAACCCAGTAGCGGCGAATTTGTTCCATATAAACTTCGCGAGCTGAACGACGGCACAGGACGTGGTTCCCAAACCGTTCATCCGCGTGAGCGCCTCCGCTGGGCCTCTCGCGAATTGTCTCTTTGGCAAGGACAGGATAATCGAAGCCATGAAACGCGCGTTTTACCCTGGATCCTTCGACCCGATCACCAACGGTCACCTCGACATTCTGCGTCAGGCGGTGGCGATTTTCGACCAGGTCGTCGTCGGCATCGGCGTCCATCCGGGCAAGCAACCGATGTTCAGCTTCGACGAGCGTGCCCGGTTGATCGCCGAATGTGCCGGCCCGGAAACCGTTGCGGAACAGACCGGTGCGATCAGCGTCGTTGCCTTCGATGGGCTCGTGGTCGAGGCCGCTCGCGACGCCGAGGCAGTGGCGTTGGTCCGCGGCCTGCGCGACGGAACCGATCTTGATTACGAGATGCAGATGGCCGGGATGAACGGCGTCATGCGGCCGGAGGTTGCGACAATCTTCTTTCCGGCTTCGCCTGCGACAAGGCCCATAACCGCCACATTGGTCCGCCAAATCGCCCTGATGGGCGGGGACGTTACGCCGTTCGTGCCCGGAAACGTCGCGGAAGCGATACGAGGAAAAGTCGCCTGACGCGAACCGCGGGCGCCACAATCTGGGAACCATCTCGCATGAAGTTTTTCGCTACACTCGGCCTGGCCGTGTCGATCGCCGCCGCATCCTTCGCGGGTCTCGCGTCAGCGCAGCAGTCAGATCCCGAAAACACCCTGGTCATCACCACCAAGACCGGCGACATCGAGATCGGCCTTCGCCCCGATCTCGCGCCCGAGCACGTCAAGCGGCTCAAGGAACTGGCGCGCGAGGGCTTCTACGACGGCGTCGTCTTCCACCGGGTCATCGACGGCTTCATGGCCCAGACGGGCGATCCTGACGGCACTGGCATGGGCGGCTCCGACAAGCCGGACCTCAAGGCCGAGTTCTCCGACGAGACGTTCGACCGCGGCACCGTCGGCATGGCCCGCTCCCAGGACCCCAATTCGGCAAATTCCCAGTTCTTCATCATGCTGGCCGATGGCGATTTCCTCGACGGCCAGTATACGATCGTCGGCGATGTCGTGTCGGGCATGGAGAATGTCGACGCCATCAAGAAGGGCGACTCCGCTCAGAACGGCACGGTGCAGGACCCCGACAAGATGATCAAGGTCAGCGTTGCCGCCGACGGCAAGTGATCTAAAAGCCGCCGCCGATTGACGGCGGCAAACCTTGTGCCTTGGAGCGAATCCGCTCAAAGAGGCTCCACCGATACGGTCCGGGCTAGATCCGGGCCGTTCCCGTTTTCGAGATACGACAAGCAAGGAGAGCAACATGGCGCACGAGAACCCCGACGATACCCTGGTACTCGAGACGACGAAGGGCCGCGTGGTCATCAAGCTGCGACCCGACCTCGCGCCCGCCCATGTGGCGCGCGTCAAGGAGCTCGCGCGCGAAGGTTTTTACGACGGCGTTGTTTTCCACCGCGTCATCGACGGCTTCATGGCCCAGACCGGCGATCCGACGGGAACCGGTTCCGGCGGCTCCGACAAGCCGGACCTCAAGGCCGAGTTCACGGCCGAGCCGCATAAGCGCGGTACGGTCTCGGCCGCCCGCACCGCCAACCCGAATTCGGCGAACTCCCAGTTCTACATCTGCTTCGACCGGGCCCCGTGGCTCGATCGCCAGTACAGCGTCTGGGGCGAGGTCGTCGAGGGCATGGACAACATCGATCAGATCAAGCGCGGCGAGCCGGTGAGTGATCCCGATTCGATTACCACCATGCGGGTCGCGTCCGACCTCTAGCGCCGAATGCGGAAAAGCGGGAACCGGCTTCCCGCTCTTGCTCCGCTCACGTCTCGTCAATCCAACTCGTTGAGGACGGCGGGTCTGTGTAATCCGCCGTCCTCATGATGCACAGATCCGGCTGACCCAGCATGCGTGTCGATCAGTTCGACTTCGACCTCCCGGAAGACCGCATCGCCTTGCGGCCCGCATCCCCCCGGGAGAGCGCACGCCTGCTCACCGTAGGGGCCGACGGCGTGCTCGGCGACCGCCTCGTCGGCGATCTGCCGTCACTGCTCGAACCGGGTGATGTTCTCGTTTTCAACGACACCCGCGTCATCCCGGCTCAGCTCGAAGGCGTTCGCCAGCGGCCGGATCAGAGGGACGGCGAGGGCAGGGCGCGCATTTCCGCGACGCTGCACATGCGGGTTGCCCCGGATCGGTGGCTTGCGTTCCTGCGCCCGGCAAAGCGGGTGCGGCTCGGCGACCGCATCGCCTTCGGCCCGGACGAAACCGACGGCCTTGCCGGCGCGCTCGATGCGATCGTCGAGGACCGCGGCGAGGACGGCGAGGCAAGCTTGCGCTTCGCGCTCTCGGGTCCGGCGCTCGACCAGGCGATCGCGGCGGTCGGGCACATTCCCTTGCCGCCCTACATCGCCTCGAAGCGGCCGGACGACGAACGCGACCGGGCCGACTACCAGACCATCTACGCCCGCGAGGATGGAGCCGTCGCGGCGCCCACCGCCGGCCTGCATTTCACGCCCGCGCTGCTCGGCCAGTTGTCGAAGCGTGGCATCGTTACCGAATATCTGACGCTGCATGTCGGGGCGGGGACGTTTCTTCCCGTTAAGGCGGACGATACGACGGAGCACCGGATGCATGCCGAGATCGGCCGGATCGACGCCGCGACGGCGGAGCGCCTGAACGCCGCGCGCCAGGCCGGCGGCCGCCTGGTCGCCGTCGGCACCACGTCGCTGCGGCTTCTGGAAAGCGCGGCGCGCGACGACGGGATCATCGAACCCTTCGCCGGCTCCACCGACATCTTCATCACCCCCGGCTATCGCTTCAAGGCTGTCGACAGACTGATGACCAACTTCCATCTGCCGCGCTCGACCCTGTTCATGCTGGTCTCGGCCTTTTCTGGCTTCGAGACCATGAAGGCGGCTTACGCCCACGCCATCAAAACGGGCTACCGCTTCTATTCCTATGGCGATGCCTGCCTGCTGGATCGGGTGTCGTCATGAGTGAATCCTTTCAGTTCCGGCTGCTCGCCACCGACGGCAAGGCGCGGCGCGGTGAAATCACCATGCCGCGCGGCACGGTGCGCACGCCGGCCTTCATGCCGGTCGGAACCGCCGGCACGGTCAAGGCGATGTATCTGGATCAGGTGCGCGAACTTGGCTCCGACATCATCCTCGGCAATGTCTATCACCTGATGCTGCGGCCCGGCGCCGAGCGCGTCGCCCGGCTCGGCGGCCTGCACGCATTCGCCCGCTGGCCGCATCCGATCCTGACCGATTCCGGCGGCTTCCAGGTGATGTCGCTGGCAAAACTGCGCAAGCTCGACGAGACCGGCGTGCGTTTCCGCTCCCATGTCGACGGCTCCGAATACGCGCTGACGCCCGAGCGGGCGATCGAAATCCAGGGGCTACTCGGCAGCGACATCCAGATGCAGCTCGACGAGTGCATTCGGCTGCCGGCGGAACGGGCCGAGATAGAACGGGCGATGGAGATGTCGCTGCGCTGGGCCGAACGCTGCGCCACCGCCTTCGGTGACCAGCCCGACAAGGCGATGTTCGGCATCGTGCAAGGCGGAGACGCCATCGACTTGCGGATTCGCTCGGCCGAGCGGCTGGCGGCGATGGATCTGAAGGGCTACGCCATCGGCGGTCTCGCGGTCGGTGAGCCGCAGGCGGTGATGCTCAAGACGCTCGACGAGACGCTTCCCGTCATGCCGGCGGACAAGCCTCGCTATCTGATGGGCGTCGGCACGCCGGACGACATCCTGCGGTCGGTGGCGCGCGGTATCGACATGTTCGACTGCGTCATGCCGACGCGCTCGGGCCGGCATGGGCTCGCCTTCACCCGCTTCGGCAAGGTGAACCTCAAGAACGCCCGCCACGCCGAAGATACCCGCCCGCTCGACGAGGCCTCGGACTGCCCGGCCTCGCACGACTATTCGCGCGCCTATCTGCACCATCTGGTGCGCTCGAACGAAGCGCTTGCCTCGATGCTTCTGACCTGGAACAATCTTGCCTACTACCAGTCGCTGATGGCCGGCATCCGGGACGCAATCGAAGCCGGGCGGTTCGCCGACTTTGCCGCGGCGACCGAGGCCGATTGGGCGCGGGGCGACATTCCGCCGCGCGCCTGAGCGCTTCAGGCGGCGAGATCGTCGCCCTTGCGGATTGCGCAGCCGGTGATTTTCATCGACCCGTCCACCTGGCGTTCCAGCGTATAGCTGGCGATCCAGCTCTGCCCCTTCTGGTCGGTGAGATAGACCTCCTGTCGGAAGCCAGTTCCCTCAGCCTGCAGCGCGCCGAAGACAGTGTTGCTGGACCGGTAGACCGGTTCATAGCCGGACCGGACCATGCCCATGAAGATTTGCGGCGAGGGAAACATCGCCTGAATGTTCGGCGCGGCATAGGAATAGGCGCTAGCGCCGTCGTCGGACCGAAAGGCCTCGAGCTGGCCGGAAATAGCGGCCCGCACATCTGACGCATCGCCCGCGCGGGCAGGGGAGGCGAGAACTATCCCCGTCAGCGCCACAACCGCCATCAGCATGATCAACCGATTCGCCATCGCTTGCTCCCATCGCGTTACACGAAAAGGATCGAACAGAACCGCCGCGGCGGCAGCCCGTCGACGCTCAATTCCGTGTGATGGCGCATGCCGCGTGTCTCAAACGGCCAAGCGGATTCCGGTTTCAGCCGTCGTTGGCTGAATTCAGGTCTTCGGGCCGTCGGCCTTCGTCGGGATGGGCGACATGGGCGACGACCTTGCGATGGATGGTGCAGGACAGCGGGACGATCTCGAGTTCCACCCGCATGCCGAGATCGGCGGCGGCGTTCACCGCGTCGGTCAGCGCTGCCGCGGATTCCATCACATCGTCGATTGCCGCCTGCATCGTGCCCGTGACGTGCGATTCAAGAATTTCTTTTGTCATAGGATTAAAATGGAAATCGAAGGGCGTTTGGACAAGTACGGTTGCGTCGCATCGTCGCCGATAAGGGCGAATCCGTACGAACGGACATCGCACCGCGTGTTCAAGACCCAGAGGCCATGCTCAAATGAGGCCGGTGCGCGAGGCGATGTAGCGGTTGGGAGCCGCTACATCGCCCACCTTCCCGACGAGGTTGTGCCCACCGTGAGAAGCACTTCTTCCCTAACGGAATTTCCGAAATGGCGCAATCTGTGTCGAATGGTCCGCTGCGAAACGTCGACTTGCTGAATGCCCGTGTGGTGACGGGCAAAATATAGCGGCATCGCCGGTTAACGGTGATCGGTTATGCCCGATCAGTCCTGCCGACGCCCCTCCTGCATCTCTTGTCCCTTGAGAACCAAACTGAAATATTGCTCCCAACTCGATCGTAGGGACAACAGATTGTCGGTCAGCGCGGTCGAGACTCCAGCCAACTCCTCCAATGTATTGACGCTCGCGTCGAACCGCTCGGTGAGATTTCCCGTCACATCGCCATTCTTGGTGCTCTCCATGAGTAGCGTGAGCGCCTTGCCGTCGGCAATTGCCTCCTCGGCCGTCTTGACCAATGTCTCGAGCAGCGCGCCGCGTTCGGCTTCCAGCGTTTCCAACAGAGGACGCTGCTGCGCGATGGCGCGGGACATGTTCCGCCATTCGCGCGCGCGCTCGTCGAGGTCGTCCCGCACACCGAGAAACCCACCTGCAATTCGACGCGGTAGCGCCACCGGCGTCGCGCCTTTCGGATTGGCGGGGACTGAAGAACTCTTCGATGACGGCGACACAGCCTTGCCGAATTCGTCGCTCAGTTCTCTTTCAAGAGTGTCGGCGATATCGTTCGATGAATTGTCGGTATTGTCTTTGGCCATTTCGAAACTCCGATCTCATCTGCCTAAATAGGCAACGGCTCGCAGACCAATCCACTGAATTATCGCGCCGTGGTTAATCGCAAGCACCCGGCCGCCAGGAAAATTCGGTCCTTATCCCGATAGACCGAGCGTGATTTCGACAAGCAAAGCCGTCCACCGCCGCAGGTTATCAGCACCGCCGCGCACGTCGCACCCCTGCGGGAATAACGGCGGCGCGCGTTCGATCAAACGCCATGTTGCTCCGGCGTCAAGACGACGGTAGCTTTCGGCTTGCCTGCTTTATGCGAGACAATTCGGGATATCGGCTGGAACAGTAAAGTGTGCAGGCCATCGACAACCCGTTCGGCACGCGGTTGTCACCCATGTCTTAGGTGCGCTCTGTTACCTATGTGTCCGGGTCGGACACGGGGGGCTGGTGAGCGCGCAGGGATTCGAACCCTGGACCTACAGATTAAAAGTCCGTTGCTCTACCAACTGAGCTACGCGCTCGAACCGCCGGGGCGCGAGCGACCCGGCGAGAACGGGCGGAACATAGAAAGGCGGCATATGCCGGTCAACCGGAAATCGCGGCTTCCGGTGACGGATTTGCGATTTGCAGCGCGGCGCTCGGGCAACTAAGACCCGGCCGACGGTCCGCGTCCCAGATCGTCGCCCTCAAACGGCGGTTTCGCGCGCAGTGAAGCCGGGCCAGTCTCGGGCGACCCGCGAATCGGATCAATGCGATAGAACCGAGGCATGCCTTGCTCGCCGAACTTTCCTACCCGACAGCCGTTTTCGCGGGAGCGCTCTCGTTCCTGTCGCCCTGCGTCCTGCCGCTGGTGCCACCCTATCTGTGCTACATGGCGGGTGTCTCCGCCGACGAATTGCGCGCCGGGCCGCAGCTCGGCTCGGCCCGCTACACGCGGCTGATCGTCACCTCCCTCGTCTTCGTGCTCGGCTTTTCGACGGTGTTCGTGGCGCTTGGCGCCGGCGCCAGCACGATCGGACAGGTTCTTCGGCAAAATCTCGATTGGCTCGGCATCGTCGCCGGCGTCGCGATCATCATCATGGGCCTGAATTTTCTTGGCGT
>DRFF01000064.1 GCA_011050685.1 Aurantimonas coralicida | reverse complement strand
TTGGATCGTCAGCTTCATGGGCTACGATCTGGGCTACATCGACCTCGAACAGAGATCCTTGCAAACCATCGACAACCCGTTCGGCACGAGGTTGTCACCCATGTCTTAGGTACGCTCTGTTACCTATGTGTCCGGGTCGGACAATGCTGGAAGTGGTTGCGGGGGTAGGATTTGAACCTACGACCTTCAGGTTATGAGCCTGACGAGCTACCGGGCTGCTCCACCCCGCGTCATGGCCGTGCGCCGCTCTGCGCCGCCGGTGAGTGCGATATATGCGAGGCTTGGCTGAATGTGAAGGGGCATTCTCGCTTTTCGGAAAATCAAACCGGATCGGACGGCCGGCCGCCCGGATCGCGCCGTATCCTCCGCGTGAGAGGCGGACCCGCAGCAGCTCCGGCCACATCAGTCCCGCAACGCCCGCCGCAGCACCTTACCGACACCGGTCTTCGGCAGTTCGTCCTTGAACTCGATCGCGCTCGGCCGCTTGTAGCCGGTGAGATTATCCTTGCAGAAGGCCTTGACCTGGTCGGCGGTGATCTGCGGATCGCTGGCCACCACGAACAGCTTGACCGCCTCGCCCGAATTCTCGTCCGGGATGGCGATCGCGGCGGCCTCGACGATCCCCGGCATCCGCGTGACCACTTCCTCGATCTCGTTGGGGTAAACGTTGAAGCCGGAGACATTGATCATGTCCTTCTTGCGGTCGACGATCTTGAATTGGCCGCGCTCGTCCATGACGCCGATGTCGCCGGTGCGGAAGAAGCCGTCCTTCGTCATCACCTTCGCGGTCTCATCGGGCCGATTCCAGTAGCCGACCATGACCTGCGGCCCGCGGATGGCGATCTCGCCCCGCTCGCCCATCGGCAATTCCTCGCCCTCGTCGTCGATGATCCGCAACTCGGTCGATGGGATCGGCATGCCGATCGTGCCGCTGTACTCGGTGGCATCGGTCGGGTTGCAACAGGCCGACGGCGCGGTCTCGGAGAGGCCGTAGCCTTCGCAGATGGAGCAACCGGTCCGTTTCTTCCACAGCTCCGCCGTCGCCGCCTGAACGGCCATGCCGCCGCCGAGCGACAGTTTGAGGTGCGACCAGTCGACGGCGCCGGCGTCCTTGTGCCGGGCCAGCGCGCCGAACAGCGTGTTGACCGCCGGAAACGAGTGGAACTTGTATTTTTTCAGTTCCTTCAGCGTCGCCGCGATGTCGCGGGGGTTCAGGATCAGGATGTTGCAACCGCCGGTGCGCATCGACAGCATCATGTTCACGGTAAAGCCGAAGATGTGGTAGAGCGGCAGCGCGCAAACCGTGAGCTGCTGCTCCCCCGCCGGTATGTGCTTCATGGCCGGCATGTTCCACAATTCCGACTGCAGAACATTGGCGATGATGTTGCCATGGGTCAGTGTCGCGCCTTTCGACACGCCGGTTGTTCCGCCGGTATATTGCAGGACGGCGACGTCGGAACGGTCCGACGCGACCGGCGTGAATGGCCTGTCGCGGCCCTCGGCCATCGCCGCCTTGAAGGGAACCGCGTCCGGCAAATCGAAGTCCGGCACCAGCTTCTTGACTTTGCGAAGTACGAAATTGACGATGAAGCCTTTGACCGTCGGCAGCATGTCGCCGATCGTCGCCACCACCACGTGCTCGACCGGCGTCTCGGCACGGCAGGTCTCGAGCGTCTTCGCCATGTTCTCGAGAATGACGATCGTCCGCGCGCCGGAATCCTTCAACTGGTGGGAGAGTTCGCGGGGCGTATAGAGCGGATTGGTGTTGACCACGACCATCCCGGCCCGCAGCACCCCGGCGACCGCGACCGGATACTGCAAGACGTTCGGCATCATCAGCGCAACGCGATCGCCCTGTTTCAGCCCGAGCGACTGGAGATAGGCGGCGAAGATCCGCGACTGCTCGTCCAGTTCGCGAAAGCTCATCGTCGTTCCCATGAAATGGAACGCCGGGAGGTCGCCATGTTTGGCGAAGGCCTCGTCGAGCAACTCGGCCAGCGAGCGGTAGGGAAAATCTGGAAGCTCGGCCGGCACGTCGGCGGGATAGTGCTGAAGCCAGGGTTTCTGCATTGTCGATACCTCCCGTTATCTAAAGGTACCGATAACGCAGTCGCGCGAGAAACGGAATTGGTTTCCCTTTACGTAAACGGAAAAATTGCGGGCGTTCTCAGCAAAGGGCGCGGCGGCCGAAAGCCGGACATCAAACGGCCAGCGATACCAGCGTTGCGAGCAACAGGTTGGCGCCCTTTTCGATATCGGGCCAGGCGGTCGATTCGTCCGGTGCGTGGCTGACACCCCCTTTGCTCGGAACGAAGATCAACGCCGAGGGGCAGAGCGCCTGCATGGTCTGGGCGTCGTGGCCGGCGCCGGATGGCATCGCGCGGACGGGAATTCCTTGTTTCGCGGCTTCCCCGGCCAAGAGGCTCGCCAGTTCGGGGTCGAGCGCGACCGACGGCAGCCAGCTTTTGTCCTCGATGGCGGCTGTCAGGTGATGCCGGGCGGCGACGACAGCGATCTCGCTGCGCAGCCGGTCCGTCAATCGCCGCATGACCGCTTCCGAAATGTCCCGAATGATGACGGAGAACTCCGCGGTACCCGGAATCGTGTGCGGGGCATTGGGCGTGAGATCGACCTTGCCGATGGTGATTCGCGATTGCTCGCCGCCGATTTCGTCGATCACCGCGGGGATCGCGCCGGCCACCTCCGCCAGCCCGGCGAAGGCATCGGCGCGCATGTCCATCGGTGTTGTGCCGGAATGATTGGCTGTGCCGTCGAGCCGCACGAAAAGATGGCTGATGCCCGAGACGGAATGGGCGATGCCGATCGGGATACCCGCCGCCTCGAGGACCGGGCCCTGTTCGATATGCAGTTCCAGGAAGGCCCGCACCGAATTCGGCGCGCGCGCCGCGTTCAAGATCTCGTAGGGGTCGAGGCCGTGCGCACGCATCGCTGCAACCAGAGTGATGCCGTCGGCGTCGCGTGCCTGATCGATCCATTCCCGTGTCACCTGGCCGGCGATCGCCTGGGAACCGAGCATGCCGCCGAAGCGGCCTTCTTCCTCCGCCGTCGCGACGACTTCGATGGCGGTCGTCGGGCTCAATCCGGCATCCCGCATCGCCCTTACGCATTCTAGAGCGACGCACGCGCCGAGCGCGCCGTCGAAGGCGCCGCCCTCCGGCACCGTGTCGAGATGCGATCCGGTGATGATCGCGGGGCCGTCGGCGGGTCCGAACCGGCCGAAGATATTTGCCGCGCCGTCGCGACTGACCGCGAGACCGTCGGCGGCCATCTCGTCGGCGAACCAGTCGCGGACGGCCATGTCGGCCTCGCTGAAGCCGATCCGGTTGAAGCCGCCGATCCGCGGGTTCCGGCCGAAGCCGTTCACGCCGGCCAGAAGCGCTTGCAGGCGGGAAAGATCGATGTGCGCCGTCGCCGAAGGCATCCGAATTCCGCCCTTCAATCAAAGTGTTGTCGCGATTTCAGGCAAGATTGCCCGAGACGCCATATAATTGATTATGAATTACACGTTGCCTTCATGCAATTTATCATGATTAATTATGGAAGATAGACAGGCAGGGGAGCGCGTTATGAGAAAATGGCTGACCGCGGCGATCGCCACGGCACTGATGGCACTGGCCCCGGCGGCGGTCGCCCAGACGCCGCCCAATGTTCTGGTGGTCGGCCAGATCGCCGAGCCGAAATCGCTCGATCCGCAGGCGGTGACGGCGGTCAACGATTTCCGCATCCTGGTGAATCTCTATGATGGGCTGGTCCGCTACAAGGACGGCACGCTGGAGGTCGAGCCGTCGCTGGCCGAGAGCTGGACGATCTCCGAGGATGGCAAGACCTACACCTTCAAGCTGCGGGAGGGCGTCGAATTCCACGACGGCACGCCGTTCAATGCCGAAGCGGTCAAGTTCAACTTCGACCGGATGCTGAAGGAAGATCATCCCTTCGCCGACACCGGACCCTTTCCGCTCGCCTTCTTCTTCTCCGCCGTCGAGGAAGTGACGGCGCTCGATCCGACGACGGTCGAGTTCAAGCTCGACGCGCCCTACGCGCCGTTCCTGTCCAATCTCGCCTATCCGACCGGCCTGATCGTCTCGCCCGCGGCCGTTGAAAAACACGGCAAGGATTTCGGCCGCAATCCCTCCGGCACCGGCGCTTACAAATTCGCCGAATGGGAGCCGAACGCGAAAATGGTGGCGACCCGGAACGAAGACTATTGGGATGGGGCGCCGGAACTCGAGGCGGTCATCTTCCGGCCGATCACCGACGCCAACACCCGCATCGCCGAGATGCTGTCGGGCGGGCTCGACATCATGGTGGAAGTGCCGCCGGACAGTCTCCAGCAGTTCAAATCCTCCGGCGACTTCGCGGTTCGCGAGCAGGCCGGGCCGCATCTCTGGTTCCTGATCCTCAACACCAAGGAAGCGCCGTTCTCGTCCAAGGCGGCGCGCCAGGCGGCGAACTACGCGATCAACAAGACCGCGCTGGTGGACAACATCCTGCAAGGCACCGCCGATGTCGCGGCTGGCCCGACGCCGCCGGCTTTCGCATGGGCCTATGACGAGACGCTGGAGCCCTATCCCTACGACCCGGAAAAGGCCAAGGAACTCCTCAAGGAAGCCGGATATGACGGCGAGGAGGTCACTTTCTACGTGACCGAGGGCGGCTCCGGCATGCTCGATCCGGTCGCCATGGGCACGGCGATCCAGGCCGACCTTCAGGCCGTCGGCATGAATGTTTCGATCGAGACCTATGAGTGGAACACCTTCCTCGGCAACGTCAATCCGGGCCTGGAAGGCAAGGCGGACATGGCCGAAATGGCCTGGATGACCAATGATCCGGACACCCTGCCGTTCCTTGCCCTGCGCACCGAGGCCTTCCCCGACAAGGGCGGCTTCAACTCCGGTTATTACTCCAACCCCAAGGTGGACGAACTCCTGGAAAAGGCCCGTCAGGTGACGGACCAGAGCGAGCGTGCCGCGCTCTACAAGGAGATGCAGGCAATCGTCCAGGAGGATGCGCCCTGGGTGTTCGTCGCCAACTGGAAGCAGAACGCGGTGACCGCCGCCGCCGTCGAGGACTTCAAACTGCAACCGTCCTTCTTCCTGATGCTGCAGGACGTGAAGAAGCCCTGATCGTCGCTCCATCGCGCCGGTGGCCTCGTTCGTGCCGCCGGCGCTCGTTCTTGCATCCGACCGGGACGTGCGCCGTGGCCGCCTACATCGCCAAACGCCTGATCGCGGCGATCCCGGTTCTGTTCGGGCTGACGATCATCGTCTTCCTGATCATGGCGATGATCCCCGGCGACCCCGCGACGGCGATCCTTGGCTCCTACGCAACGCCGGAAAACGTCGCGCGGCTCAACCGGGATCTCGGCCTCGACAAGAGCCTGCCCGAGCAATATTTCATCTGGCTCGGCAATCTGTTCCAGGGCGATCTCGGCAGCTCCTACACCTTGAACCGGCCGGTGCTCGACGAGGTGCTGGAGCGTTTCTCGGCGACATTGATCCTCGCCGGCACGGCGCTGATCCTGTGCTCGATCTTCGGTCTTCTCGCCGGCGTCGCATCGGCCGTGCGGCAATATGGCTGGACCGACAAGATCGTCACCCTCCTGGTGCTGATCGGCATTTCGACGCCCTCCTTCTGGCTCGGCCTGCTCTTGATCCTCGGTTTCGCGGTCAACCTGCGGCTGTTTCCGGTTAGCGGCATGTACGCGATCTACGGCGGCGGCGATCTCCTCGACCTCCTGCATCATCTGGCCCTGCCGGCTCTGACCCTCTCCGTCATCGCGACCGGCGTGATCGCGCGGCTGACGCGCACCGCCATGCTGGAGGTGCTGCGGCAGGACTACATCCGCACCGCCCGCGCCAAGGGCCTCACCGAACGCCGGGTGATTTTTCGCCACGCCTTCAAATCGGCGTTGGTCAGCGTCATTCCGGTGATCGGCATCCAGGCTGGCTTCGTCATCGGTGGCGCGGTCTATATCGAGACCGTGTTCCAGTGGCCCGGCATCGGCTCGATGCTGGTCAAGGCGATCTCGACCCGCGATCTCCTGCTCGTGCAGGGCGGCGTTCTGGTCGTCGCGGCCGCCTATGTCCTGTTCAACCTCATCGCCGACGTCGTGCAGACCATGCTCGACCCGAGGCTGCGCTGATGACGGACGCGACCTTGGCCACTCCCGAACCCAGGGCCCGTCGCGGACGGCCCGGCAGCGCGGCGCTGCTGTTCGCCAACACGCTGGCCACAGCGGGCCTCGTCGTCCTTGTCCTGATCGCGTTGATCGCCCTGGCGGCGCCGATCCTGCCGCTGGCCGATCCCGACGTCACCGCGCCGGCGGACCGACTGATGCCGGTGTTCAGCGCCGGACACCCGCTCGGCACCGACCATCTCGGCCGCGATATCCTGTCGCGGCTGATCTGGGGCACGCGGATCAGCCTCGCGGTCGGCTTGTCGGCCACGTTCATCGCCGCCTTCTTCGGCTCGCTGCTCGGCCTCGTCGCGGGCTACGCCGGCGGTCGCACCGACAGCATGGTCATGCGCGGCATCGATATGGTGATGGCGTTTCCCTACATTCTCCTGGCGCTGGCCATCGTCGCGGTGCTGGGGCCGGGGCTCATCAACGCGCTCTACGCCATCGCGCTGGTCAATATCCCGTTCTTCGCCCGCAACATCCGCGGCATCACGCTGGGGTTGTCGCGCCGCGAGTTCGTCGATGCCGCGCGCCTGTCGGGCAAGACCCCGGCGCAGATCCTGTTTCTGGAAATCCTGCCCAACGTCCTGCCGGTGATCGTCATCACCATGTCGACCACGGTCGGCTGGATGATCCTGGAGACGGCGGGCCTGTCGTTCCTCGGCCTCGGTGCGCAGCCGCCGCAGGCCGACCTCGGCTCGATGCTGGGCGAGGGGCGCAAGATCCTGTTCACCTCGCCCCACGTCTCGGTCATCCCGGGGTTGATGATCTTCGCGCTGGTGATGAGCATCAATTTGTTCGGCGACGGCGTGCGCGACGTCCTCGACCCGCGGCTGCGATCCGGCGCCCTGACCCGCCCGGTCGCCCGCACGGCGATCATGCGCGATGCGCCCGCCGAGGCGCCGGTTCCAACGGCGGGCGCGGTGCTCGATATCCAGGATTTGCGCACCGAATTTCATGTCGGCGGGTCCGTCTACAAGGCTGTCGGCGGCATCGATCTGGTCCTGATGAAGGGCGAATGTCTCGGC
>DRFF01000063.1 GCA_011050685.1 Aurantimonas coralicida | reverse complement strand
TCCAACCAATGCGCGCCGGCCGTTCGTCCTGGCGAGGTTCGCTTCGACGGTCCCGAGCCCAACTATGACGATGCGGGGTTGGTTTTCATCGGCCGCGTTCGGTCGCCCTGGGCGAGCCGGGACGAGTGTCCGAAAAACCTATCCGACGCCCGCGAGCGTGGGCAACCCGCCCGGGTCGAGATCGACGCGCGCTGGCGGGGCGCGCTGACCGGGCTCGGCGCGGATCGCTGGGTGTTCCTGTTGACGTGGCTCGATGGCGCCGAGCGGGACCTTGCCCTACAGGCGCCGCGTCATGCCGACGGTCCGCGCGGCACCTTCACGCTGCGTTCTCCGGTGCGCCCGAACCCGATCGGTTTACACCTCGTTCGGCTGCTTCGTGTCGATCTTGATGCCGGTATTCTCACCATCGATGCCATCGACGTACGCGACGGCACGCCGCTCGTCGACATCAAGCCGTATCTCGCGGCCATCGATGCGCCGCCGGAGTAAAGGATGCCGACCGACCGGCAAAAGCGCATCGCCCGCGCGCTGACCGCGACGATCCCGCGCGCGCCCTTCGTCGACGCCGAGGCGATCCGCGCGGCGGCAGGCGCGCGCCACATGCGGGCGCTGTCGCCCCAGAGCGCCGTCTGGCTGGCGACCGTGGCGCATATCCGGCATGCCCATACTGAGTACGACATGCTGATGGACGAGGGTTACGACCGGGAGGCCGCCCGCTTCTTCGTCCTCGACGCCATCAACGCCATGCTCGATCGCTGGGGCGCGACGCGGCGGGTGGACGCTGAGGCGGACAGCAGCGAAGCGACGGCGCAGGACCTGCAGAGCGGAGCAACGACGGGCAGAGACGAACCTTATTCGTAGATCCACTGCTCCGGAATGCGGGCCTCGAAGGCTTCGCCGATCACGATGCGGCCCGGCTTCTCCACCCACGCCACGAGGCCGCGCCGGTGCTTTGCCGCCGAAACGAAGCCGAGTTCGATGCCGCCGCGGTCCCCATATCGAGCGGCGATGGCCCGGCCCGACAGCCGGCACGGGCCGTTGTCGCCGTCGATCCGCAAAGTGACGCCGCCGGCGAACATCAGGATCGTGCGAGGCGGCAGCCACGAGAGGTCGGCAATGCCTTCGACGAGCAAATTGCCACCGATCCATTCCGGCCGGATTTCAGGAATGTCGAGGCGTGCGGCCGCTTCGGCCAGTTCGTCGGCGGCCAGCAGTGAAAGCTGCCGCTCGTTGCGGATTTCGGTGCCGCGCGGATACCACGGCTCGCGCCCGCTCGACCGGCGTGTGGGTCCACCATGACGATCGCCGGCGATGCCGTCAAAGCCGAGATCAAGAGCGGTGACCGGTACGGTCTCGAAGCCACCGTCGCCCGTGCGAAACAGCCCCGTAACCGTGCCGGTCTGCTTTTTCGCGCGTGTTCGTAGCATGGATGCCCTCCCCTCTTCGCACCGGCTGTCGAGGATAGGATAGCCGAACCTGGATCACCGTAAACTCGGAACCATTCCAGACAATTTGCGGGGGATCCAGGCTGAAAACCGGTCTCCGCTCTTCCTCCTGCAGTCCGCGCCGCCCTACCGCTCCGCTTCCGACGGCTCGCTTGCATCCGATTCGCCCTTCGCCTCGAAGGTCACGACCCGGTAAATGTAAACGATCACGATCAGACCCAATACGACGTTGGACACCGGACCTACATAGGCTTCGACCGCCTCGTAGTTCTGCCCCAGCAGATAGCCAGCGCCGGCCAGCAGGCTGGTCCAGACGGCGCTGCCGATCGCGGACAGCAGGAGAAAGATCGGTAGCGACATCTTCGCGATACCGGCGGGCACGGATATGAGAGTGCGGACGGTGGGGATCAGGCGGCCGAACAGGACGGCCGAATAGCCGTGACGACGAAACCAGGCGTCGGCGGAGTCGACGTCCTCGGGCGACAATGTCAGCCAGCGACCGTGACGCGCCGCGAGACGTTTCAGTCGGCGTTTGCCGATCAGTTTGCCGGCGTAGTACCAAGGTATGATGCCGAGGAGTGATCCGATCGTCCCGGCGAGGATGACGGTGACCATCGACATCTGGCCAATCGCGGCCTGATAGCCGGCCAAGGGCATGACCAGCTCGGACGGAATCGGCGGAAAGACGTTCTCCAGGAACATCAACAGGGCGATGCCGAAGGCACCGAGGCTGTCCATCAGGGTCTTGACGAAAACGTCCATGCGAAAATCCGTGGCTTCCGGGCCTGTCCCTGTTCGACGGCGGTTGAGACCAGTTCCCCGCCGCTCAACGAATAGCGACGCGCATCGATCCGGTGCGAGAGGAAATAATCCCGATGCGGCCGGCACCGGTCCGCGCCGCTGGCTTGCGGCTGTCGGCGGTCGATGCGCTTATGGAGCGATGACGACAGGACTTCAGAGCTTCGACAACTTCTCCTGGGCCAGCCTTTTGGCCGGCCGCGACGTGCTGATCTGCGATGGCGACGCGGACCGGGCGCTGCATACCGCCAACGCAGTGGAGCACGCCGGCGCCCGCGCGACCATCGCGGAGAGCCAGAGGGTCGCGCTCGATCGCATGTCCCGCCGCGATTTCGCCCTCGCCGTCGTCGTTCTGGAAGGTCAAGGCGAACTCGACACCACGCTGTCGGGCGCGCTGGAGACGAGTGGCACGAAGCTGCTGCTTATGGTCGACGCCAAACGGCGCGAGGCCACCCGCAAGGCCAGGCCCAATGTGCGCGTCGCCAGTCTCGGGATGAGCGAGCGGCAATTGGTGATGTTCCTGACCGGGACGAGCGACGAATAGAGAGGCCATTTGGCCGTTACGCCAGCGCCGAGCCGATCGACGTTTCGATCTGCTGCTCGGTATAGGGCTTCTGCAACACAGGGCAGCTCTGCCATTCCTCCTCGATGCCGGCGCGGCCATAGCCGGTGGCAAAGACGATCGGCACCCCGGCCTGGCGGAAGCGGGCGGCGACAGGATAGACTTTTTCTCCCGCCACGTTGACGTCCAGGATCGCCAGGTCGACCTTTATGCCGGAGTCGATCATCTCATGGGCGCCGTTGAGGCGCATCGCGAGACCGACAACCTCACAACCCAGGTCGAACAGCATGTCTTCCAGCTGCATGGCAACGAGGCTCTCGTCTTCGACGACGAAGATCTTCAGGCCCTTCATGTCACGAGATCCATTACGCGGCTGAGATTTCAAATTCGTCCACCTCGGAGAGGGCGACATCGAAGCGACAAATGAGGCTGGAATCGCCAAGGTCAAGAGCAAGCGTACCAGCGAGTTCGCCCTCGATAATCCGCCTCAGCATGCGGATGCCGAAGCCGGAGGTCAGTTCCCGCTCCGGCCCGTCTTCCAAGGCTTCCCGCCAGGTCACGGCGAGATGACGCCTCGCTCCTCGCTCCGACACAGTCCATTCCACCTCCAGCGTGCCGGTGTCGGTGGCCATCGCCCCGTGACGGTTGGCGTTCGTCGCAAGCTCATGAAAGACCATGGCAAGGGCGATAGCCGATTTCGACGCCAAATGGACTTCGGGCCCCACCATGCGAACCCGCGCGGGATCAAAGCCTGCGAGTTCCTGGCGCAGCAGCACAGACAGGCCCGCAGCCTCCCAGCGACGCGCCGAAAGGACGTCGTGCGCCTGACTCAACGCCATGATCCGCGCCTCGAAGGCATAACGGGCCTCCTCCGGGTCGGTGATATTTCGAAAACTCTGCCGCGCCATCGCCTGCACGGTCGACAATGTGTTCTTCACACGGTGGTTCAGTTCGTCGATCAAAACCCGTTGGCGTTGTGCCGCGCGGATCGATTCCGTCCGGTCGAAGCCCTGAACAAAGACACCGGATATCTCTCCGGCGGCGTCCCGGATCGGGTTGTAGGAAAAGTCGATGAAGGCCTCGGTCGGCTCACTCTGCGCGTGCGACCGGATCATCACCCTGACGCCCTCGCCGGAAAAGCTGCGGCCTTTGCTGTAGACCTCATCCAGCATTTCGAAGAAGCCCTGCCCTTCGATTTCCGGGATGGCGGCGCGGACCGAGCGACCGATGGTGTCGCGCCCGCCGATGAAGCGGGAGTAGCTGTCATTGACGAAGGTAAAGACGTGATCGGGTCCCTGCAGCACCGCGATCATGCCCGGCGCCTGCCGGAACAAGCCCCGGAATTCCTCGGCCTGAGAGACCGATGTCTGATAGGCTTCCTCGACGTCTTGTGCGTGCTTGAGCAGTGCCAATTCGCTGGGAATCGCCCGGAACGGCACAGAACTGGCCTCCTTGAGACGAACGATCTCGGTCACGTCGATCGTATTCTGGATGATGAATTCGACCTTGCCCTCAACGTTCTTCAGCGGCGTATGCGTCGCCGTCCAGTAGCGCTGCTCGAATCCACCCCCGGCTTCCGCCGGGCGGGGAATTTCATAGGGAATAAAGGCGATCGTATCGGGAGCCCCGCTCTTGAGCACCTCATCAAAGGAGGCCGTCAATCGGCGCCCGCCTTCGCCTTCATTGGGAAACATGTCGAAGAGCTTCTCTCCGACCAAATCCGCGCGCGTTCGCATGACGGCGTTCTCGTAGGCGCGGTTAACGGCCACGTAACGCAAGTCTGAATCCAGCACCATATAAGGACTGGGGAGGGCCTCGAAGAGGCGTTCAAATTCCAGAGATTTCATTCAGCGATATACTCTGCCGCCCAAGGCGCTTGCATTACTTCTGCCCCGTCGTCGGCGAACCCCATACCGCAGCACCATAGTTCGCGCTTCACTCACGCAAATCGATTTTTCCCGAGATCATCACGCGATGATCGTACGATTTATTCGATACGGACGCCCGCCAAACGCAGGGAAAGACGCCGCCCCCGGAAGCCCCCGATCTGCACTAACGCACGAGCGGGAATTCGGTTTCAAAAAATATAACCGGCTACGTTCGGTTGGTCGTTTCGGAGGTGCGAGAGCAGTTTTCACCTCCCATCTTATTGTCCTGGCTTTCATCCTCTCCTTCGCCGAGCGGCCGAGGGCATGCGCTCGTCTTCGCCTTGCCCCCCGACCCCGCAAGTCGCACAGCCAGCGATCGGCCACATGGGCCGATGCGTAGAGGGCTTCTGGCCAACCGCCAAAGCGGGCCGCCCGGCGATGGCGTGAAAACATCGCAACAGGCCCCCGCGATTGTCGATCGAAATTCCGTTCGCCATCGGTCACGCCGACCTGTTCGATCGCAAGCGGCCGAAGCGCCGACGGCATGTAATCACAAGTTTTTTTAGTGTCCGCATGATCAATATTTAGCGGCCCGTGGAATTGAAAAACGGGTGCAGGCCGTGCATTAGGTCTTCTGCGCTCTGGTGGCGAAGGCAGGCTGGCGCCGACCGGCAGACGGTTCATCCTCACCCGCTGGCGCTCTTAAGATGCTGCAGGCTGCGGCGCGCATGCGTAGCACCCACGGCCGGACGAAAGAGCCGCGAAGCCGCCCCAGCGGATTCCACAAGGAGAGACCGATGCAGGATTCAGCCGAGATGGCCGCGGCCACGGACGCCACCACCCTCCGCCACATGGCGAATGGTATCCGGTTCCTGTCGATGGATGCGGTGGAGGCTGCCAAATCCGGCCATCCCGGCATGCCGATGGGCATGGCGGACGTCGCCACCGTGCTGTTCAGCCGGTTCATGAAGTTCGATCCCGCGCGCCCAGACTGGCCGGATCGCGACCGCTTCGTCCTCTCCGCCGGCCACGGCTCGATGCTGCTCTATTCGGTCCTGCACCTGACCGGCTACGCGGACTTTCCCATCGACGAATTGAAGCGCTTTCGCCAGATCGGCTCGAAGACCGCCGGCCATCCCGAATTCGGCCACGGCGCCGGTATCGAGACGACCACCGGACCGCTCGGCCAGGGCCTGGCCACCGCTGTCGGCATGGCACTCGGCGAGCGCATCCTGAACGCCCGCTTCGGTTCGGACCTGTGCGAGCACTACACCTACACGATCGCCGGTGACGGCTGCCTGATGGAGGGCGTCAGCCAGGAGGCGATCTCGCTTGCCGGCCACCTCAAGCTGAACAAGCTGATCGTCCTGTGGGACGACAACCACATCACCATCGACGGCTCCACCGACCTGTCGACCTCCGAGGACATGCAGAAGCGTTTCGAGGCCGCCGGCTGGAACACGCTGGCCGCCGACGGCCAGGATCCGGACGCCGTCGCGGAAGCGATCGAGGCGGCGCGGACGTCGGATCGCCCGACACTCATCGCCTGCCGCACGACGATCGGCTACGGCGCCGGCAAGAAGGCCGGCACTTCAGGCATCCACGGCTCGCCGGTCGGCGCCGAGGGCATTGCTTATGCCCGCGACACCCTGTCCTGGAACCACGAACCGTTCGTCCTGCCCGACGACGTCACCGATTTCTGGAAAGTGGTCGGCCGGCGCGGTGCGTCCGAGGCGGACGCCTGGGCCGATCGTCTGGCCAAGGCAGATTCGCAAAAGGTCGCCGACTGGAAGCGCGTGATGGCGGACGGGTTCGACGGCGACGCGGCCGCGATCCTCGCCGAGGTCAAGATCCAGCTCGCGGGCGAAAAGAGCGTCGCCACCCGCAAGGCCAGCCAGACCGTGATCGACGCGCTGACCGCGCAATCGATGAAGCTGATCGGCGGCTCGGCGGATCTCTCGGGCTCGAACCTGACCAAGGCCGGAGCGGCCAAGCCGATCTCGGCCGAGGATTACACCGGCAACTACATCTATTACGGCGTGCGCGAGCACGGCATGGCCGCGCTGATGAACGGCCTGTCGCTACACGGCGGCTTCGTGCCCTTCGGCGGCACCTTCCTCTGCTTCACCGACTACGCCCGCCCGGCGATGCGCCTGTCGGCGCTGATGGGGCTGCCGGTGATCTATGTCATGACCCATGATTCGATCGGCCAGGGCGAGGACGGCCCGACGCACCAGCCGATCGAGCATCTGGCTTCGCTGCGGGCGATGCCTAACATGAATGTCTTCCGCCCCGCCGACGGGGTCGAGACGGCCGAGTGCTGGGAATTGGCGCTGACCGCGACGGCCACGCCCTCCACTCTCGTGCTGACGCGCCAGGGCGTGCCGACGCTGCGGGCGGACGGGGGCAAGGAGAACCGCTCGGCCAAGGGCGCCTATATCATCGCCGCGGCTGACGGCAAGCGCGACGTGACGATCCTCGCCACCGGCTCCGAAGTGGGTCTGGCCGTGGAGGCCAAGGCGCAACTCGCCGACAGCGGCATCAACGCCGCCGTCGTGTCGATGCCCTCATGGGAGTTGTTTCAGGCGCAGCCGAAAGCCTATCGCGACGAGGTGCTCGGTTCGGCGCCCCGCGTCGCCGTCGAAGCCGCCAGCCCGTTCGGCTGGGCGCGCTATGTGGAGAGCGAGGATGATGTCGTCGGCATGACGAGTTTCGGCGCCTCGGCGCCCGGCCCCGACGTCTACGAACACTTCAACATCACCGTGGCCGCCGTCGCCGAGAAGGCACGGGCAAAACTCGGCCGTTGATCAGCGCGGAAATCCCGATCGAGAACCGCGCAACCTTCTCGATCGGCCGTTCTTCAGTCGGGTGAAGCGGCGGATTCAACGCGCGCGGCCCCCTTGCCGGAAGCCGGCGCGGCGCGCTCCGAGTCGATGGCGGGGGCAAGCGTCTACGCCACCTCGAACCAGGTCTTCATGCCGGCGACCTGGTGTTCGAGCATGTGACAGTGCAAAAGCCATTTGCCCGGATTGGACGCCTCAAGCGCGATCTCAATCGTCTCCATCGGCGCGTTGAGCACCGTATCGCGCCAATCGCCATTCGGATCGGCGTTGCCGTCGCGGGTCAGCACCTTGAAGTGGTGACCGTGCAGATGCATCGCATGCGGCCAGCGTGTGTCGTTGAAGATCGTCAGCTTGACCGTCTGCCCGGCCGACGCGCGGAACAGCGGTTCGTCCATGTCGCCGGCCACGCCATTGAAGGCCCAGACGCGTCGCAGCTTCACCAGTTCCTCGAAACCGCGCTCACGTCCCCCGACCATCGCGCGTTCCATCGAGCCCATGGCGCCGCCGGACATGTCGAGCCGGACGTCGAGGGCTTTTTCCATGTCCAGCGCGTGGCGCATGGTTTCCGCCAGCGGCTGGATGTCACCCGGTTTTGCGGGCAGCGCCGCCTGATCGCCATAGACGAGATCGGCGGCATCGATCCAGGCCCGGTCCGCATAGACCTTGATGGGAACGCGCGCGCCGGGTTCGGCCTGACAATCGATGACCACGTCGGCTCGCTGGGCCGGAGCGAGGACAACCACGTCGTCCTCGAGCCCGCGTGGCGCGACAGGATGACCGTCGACGGCGATCAGGCGTGGGGCAAACCCTTCGAGCGAGACCCCCAGGATGCGGGCATTGGCACCGTTGATCAGGCGCAGCCGGATGCGCTCGCCGGCCCTGACAGGCAATTCGGGTCCGACGGTGCCATTGACCGTCACCACATTGCCGACGCGCCCGCCATGCCCCCAATCCATGAGGCTGCCGAGGCTTTCCTCGTCGAACATGCCGTCCTTGGTCAGTCGCCAGTCATCGATGAACAACGTCAATTCGCGATCGGCGCCGCGCCACGGTTCCGGCTCCTCGACGATCAGCGGGCCGCTCAGGCCACGCGCCATCTGCTCCCAGGAACGGTCATGGCTGTGATACCAGAAGGTGCCGGCATCGGGCGCGATGAAGTCGTAGTCGAAGCGGCCCCCCGCCGGAACCGGATCCTGGGTCAGGCCGGCGGCGCCGTCCATGGCGTTGTCGATCCGGATGCCATGCCAGTGCACGGCCGTCGATTGCGGCAGGTCGTTGACAAGGCTGCGTCGGACCCGCTCGCCGGCCTTGACGCGGATCGCCTCGCCCGGTGTGGCGCCATTATAGGCCCAGACCTTCGTCGGACCGAACGAGTCGGCGGGCAGAAGCTGCGCCACGCCAGGAGCCGCGCGCAGTTCCGGCAAGGGTTCGGCCGCGGACGCAGCACGGATCGCGGCCGGCGTGAGCGCCGACCCGGCGAGAGCGGCCGTACCCAGCATGAAGCGGCGTCGGGAAATCATGGGTATCCTCGAGAATTCTGGCCGTTGCGGCATCAGACATCCGCCGGAACGGCGCGGCGCGGCGCCCAGGAGAGCGGCGCGAATTATAACATGGACGGCGGGAACCCCAATCGGGGATGCCCGCCGTCGATCATTTACTTTTTTGCCCGCGCGGCGTTCAACGAATCGTGCCGCGTGCGGATTTCTTCGGGCCAGGTCGACTTGATGTAGGAGAGCACCGCGACGATCTCCTCATCGCTCAGCATGTCCTCATAGGCCGGCATAGCCGACTCATAGTCACCACCGACAACCGCCGCCGGGCCCAGCTTGGTCAGCCGGAACAGGGTCTCGTCGTCATGGTGCCAGGTATGACCGTTCTCGCCGTGCGGCGGCGCCGGCATCAGGCCGTCCGGACCGGGAGAACGCCAGTCCGGCTGCCCCTTGAGACCCTCGCCATGGCAGGAGGCGCAGTTCGCCGCGTAGAGCGACTGCCCTTGCGCCACGACGGCGGCGTCGGCGGGGCGCAACAGCCCCGCCTCCCCGCCGCCAGAAAGCGCCATGAATGTCCAAAGGCCGACTCCCGCCACGACGACCGCGGCGAGAATGAGCCCCCACCGCATCATCGGACAAACCACCAGACAAAGCGGTCGACCGCTTCGGCACCCTGCCACGGGAGCAGGTGTGCCATCATACCAGCCCTT
>DRFF01000062.1 GCA_011050685.1 Aurantimonas coralicida | reverse complement strand
AGATGTGTATAAGAGACAGCCCGGTTTCATCGCGACCTTGCGCAAATGGATCTCGGCCCCGGCCTCGGCCAGCGCGCGCGGCAGATGATCCTCCTCGCCGACCGACGCGCCGCCGGACGTGACGACGAGGTCGGCGCCGCGACTTGCGGCGATCAGCGCGTCGGTAAAGGCTTGGCGGTCGTCGCAAATGATGCCGCCATCCGTCAGATCGAGCCCGGGACCGGCCATCTGGGCGGCCAGCATGGCGCGGTTGACGTTCCATATCTGGCCCTGGTCCAGGGCCTCGCCCGGCTCGGCCAGTTCGGCGCCGTTGCTGAGCAGCGTCACCCTCAGCCTGCGCCGGACCGACAGACGTCCGGCTCCGGCCGCCGCCGCTGCGGCGATGTCGCGCGGTCCCAGTTGGCGGCCGACGGGCAGGACCTCGATGCCGCGCACCATGTCCTGGCCGCGTCGGCGAATATTCTGTCCCGGAGCCGGCCGCGTCGCGATCACGATCAGGTCGTCCCGCCGCGTCACCGCCTCCTGCATCACGACAGTGTCCGCTCCTTCGGGCAGTGGCGCGCCGGTGAAGATGCGCCCGGCCTGGCCGTGAGGCAGGGGGGCAGCCGTCTGGCCGGCCGCGATCCGGGCGCCGACCGGCAGCATCCAGGGGCCGTCACCGCGCAACCTGTCGGCACGCAGCGCATAGCCATCCATCGCCGATGCGTCGAAGCCCGGCGCATCGGCGGCGGCATGCACGGCCCCGGCCAGCACCCGGCCCGTCGCCGCGCCGAGCGGCAGCGTCTCGCAGTCCGCGACCGGTCGCGCCAGATCCGCCACTATCGCTAACGCCCGATCGACGGAGATCAAATCCACGGCCGCCTCGCAGCCGCAACCCGGCTCGCGCCGGACCGAAATCCCCGGCGACCGGGACGTCATCACGCCACCTTTGACAGGCGGGCCGCGCGCACCCAGGCTAACAGGGCCGAGGGGTCGGCGGGCAGGACCTCGGCCATGCCGTCGGTAAAGGCCTCGAAGGCAGGGCGGTTGAGCCCGTTGATCCCGGTAAGGACCGGGACTCCGGCGGCCAGTGCCTCGGCGATCAGGTCACGAAACCCGTGCCCGTCGGCCTCGTGCTTGCCGAATTTGTTGAGGATCAGCAAATCCGCCCCGGCCGCCAGGCGCGGGCCGACCAGCGCGACCGCCTCTTCGAGCGCCGCCGGATCGAGGCGGCAGCCCTGCGAGGCCGTCCCCAGATCCTGGCTAATGCGGATCAGGGGGCCGTTGGGCAGCACCCGCACGTCCATGTCGCACTTATGCCGGTCCGGATTGACGCAGTTGGTCTGGACCACACCGGCCAGCCGCAGGCCTTGCGACAGCAGCGTCTCGGCAAGCTCGCTCATGACCGAGTCGAGACGACCCGGCTCACTGGAGTGTACGGCGGCAATCAGCATCGATTTTCCTTTCGCAGCAGAGAATTCGCCCTAGGAGCGGCGGCGTTGCGGTCATTCACCCGGTTCAATGGGTCCACTCCGCGCCGGATTGTCCGAACAGGAAGCCGTTGGCGAAGCGCCGTTCCGGTGCCAAAGCTGCGAGTTCGGCAAGTGCTTCGTCCGGGGCGATCCGGTCGTCGGCCGCTGCCCGAAACAGACGCGCGACCTCCACCATGTCGCCGGTATGGGGCGAAAGCCGCAGCGCGCCGACGCCGGCTTCGGCCAGCGGCGCCAGATCGCCTGCGAGGTTGGCCCAGCGCTCGGAGACCGTCTGGACTCCGTTGATCGCAAGGAAGGGTTGTCCGTCGAGGGTTTCGACCGGCAGCCCGTCCGGGTCTTGCTCGCAGACGAACTGACAGGAGTCCTTGGCCAGGCCGGCAAGGCGGGCATGGTAACAGCGCGCCGAGAGCGCCAGCGGCAGCCGCCCGAACGCCCAGACCTCGATGTCGACGCCAAATCCTGCCCCGGTAGCCGCCAGCGTCGCGACGGACGAGAAGGCGAGCTCGGGGGGCAGGCAGAACGAGATTCCTCCACGCCTGGCGAGGAAGCCCAGCGTGCCCCTATTGTAGACATTGACCAACGGACCCACGGTAAAGGGCGTGCCCGGCGCGAGATGGCGCAACGCCGTCAGGTCGTTGACCTCGACCGGCAGGCCGGACTCGACCAATTCGGCCAACATTCTTCGCTCGCGCCGCAGGGTAACCAGCCCCAGCGAGGCGAGAACGACCTCCTTGCCGCCGCGCTGCAGCCGCTCGACCACCTCCGGGATGCGGTTCTGGTAGAAGGGCAGGCGTTTGGAACAGACGACCTCGCCGACCACCACCCGATCGACCGGCGCCTCGTCGGCAATCCGCGCATAAAAGTCGGACCAATCATCCCCCGGCCAGTTGTAGAGAACCGGGCCCAGTGTCAGGCGCATCGTCGCGCTCCCTTGCTCATGGCGCCCATGTCAGCGCCAGATCTTGCGATAGGCGCCGAGCGTGCTCGCCTGCCCCTCGGTCAGATGCGCCAACTCGCTGACCGGCACCGGTTGCCCGGCGGCGATAGCGTCGGTGGCCCGGCGGAAGCTCTTCACCACCGCCGAGACATAGGCGCGGCTGCGTTGGCGGCCCTCGATCTTCAGCGCCGTCACCCCGGCCTCGGCCAGCCTGGGGATCAGTTCGGCGGCGTCGAGGCTGATCGGATCCTCGAAGACGTGACCGGTATGCCCCCCCGCCGAAAAGCATCCCTTGCACAGCGTCGGGTAGGGGGCCGGCGCATCCTTGGCGACCTTGTGAATGGTGAAGCCGCCGAGGCGCGAGACCAGTTCCTCCTGCTCCTCGCCATAAACGACGTGACTGGCGGGCGAGCAGACGCCATTCATATTGGGCGAACGGCCGGTGGCGTAGGAGGACAGCGAGCAGCGCCCCTCGGCCATCACGCAAAGCCCGCCGAAGACGAAGACCTCGGTCTCGACGTCGATGTCGCGGTTGATCGCGGCAATCTCCTCGACGCTCAGCACCCGGGGCAGCACGACCCGCTTCACGTCGAATGCCTCGGCGTAGAACATGATCGCGTCGGCATTGGCGGCCGCCGCCTGCACCGAGAGATGACGCCGGAGCGCCGGACGGTGTTCGGCGGCATAGGCGAGCAGGCCGAGATCGGCCATGATCACCGCGTCGGCGCCGGCGGACTCGGCGTCGTCGACGGCGCGGTGCCAGAAATCCTCCGCCCCGGCGCGCGGGAAGGTATTGATCGCGATCAAGAGCTTGGCGCCCGCCTTGTGGGCGTAGGCGGCACCGGCGGCCATCTCGTCACGCGAAAAATTCAGGCCGGGAAAATTGCGGGCATTGGTCTCGTCGGCAAAGCCGCAATAGATCGTGTGCGCACCCGCGTCGACGGCCGCGCGCAACGCCGCGGGCGTACCGGCCGGGCAGACCAGTTCCAGCGCCGGCCCGCTCACGCGTTCATCTCCGGCCGCATCAGCGCGACCCCGGTGATCCGTTCCGCCACCCGCGCCAGCGGCCGCAACCGCCGCCCCATGGCGCGGCCCGGCGCGCCGAGACTTCCCGCAACCGCCTCGAACAGGTCGATCTCGGCATCGTCGGTCGCGTTGCGCAGCGCCAGCGCGGCCTCGGTGTCGCCCTCGATGGCGATGTCGCGCGAGAAGAACAACGCGTCGCCGTCATAGGCACCATGGATCATGCCGAGAAGCGCGGCCAGCGGCCCCGCGATCCGGCAGTCCCAATGGCACGGGGCCGAACGGCTCAATGCTTCGATGCTGGGCCGGGTGGGCCGGGGACAGAGCAGCAAGGCGAATGGCAGATCCGTCGGGTCGATCAGAAAGCGCTTTTCCGCATGTGAACCCAGGCGCGTGAACAGGCCGGGATGGTGCTCCGCCATATCGCGCGCGGCGCGTCCCAGGATGAGAGACAAGGGACCGGGCGGCAGATGCGCAAGGACGCGCGCTCCCGCGGACGGAAAATGAGGGATCGAATTGGCGCCGTTCATGCCGTTCGAGGTAACCGCGACCGCTCCCCCCGGCATTGATCGAGATCAAGTCCGGCGAACCGATCGGCAGGCTATCAGGGCGGATCGAGAGGAATGATGCCGATCCGCGACCTGCCCCCCTTCGCCAACCTTGGCGAGTTCCTCAACCACCTTGACCGCTCGGGCGACCTAGCGCGGGTTTCTGAACCCGTTTCGCTGGAACACCAGATGACGGCGGTGCATCGCCATGTCCTGCGTCAGGGCGGGGCGGCGCTGCGCTTCGACGCGGCGACGGATGGCCAGGGCCGCCCCGCGACGATGCCGGTGATCGCCAATCTGTTCGGCACGCAGCAGCGGGTGGCGGCGGGCCTGGGACTGACCCCCGACAGGGTGGAGGAACTGGGCGAACTCCTCGCCGCGCTGCGCGAGCCCGCCCCGGTCGATGGGATGCGCGACGCGTTCTCGCGCTGGCCGATGCTGCGCTCGGCGCTGGCGACCCGGCCCCGCCTGGTGAAGCGCGCGCCCGTGCAGCATACGGTTCTGGAGGGCGGGGATGTCGATCTCGGCCGCCTGCCGGTGCAGACCTGCTGGCCCGGCGAACCGGCGCCGCTGATCACCTGGCCGCTGGTGATCACCCGTCCACCGGAAACGGAAGCCGGCGACTCCGCCCGGACCAATATGGGCGTTTATCGGATGCAGGTGCTCGGCCGCGATCGTGCGATCATGCGCTGGCTGGCGCATCGTGGCGGCGCCGCGCACCACCGGGCCTGGGCGGCGCGTGGCGAGGCGATGCCGGTAGCGGTGGCGATCGGCGCCGATCCGGCCACGATGTTGGCCGCCGCCCTGCCGCTGCCCGAGGGAATCGCGGAGCTTCGTTTCGCCGGCGTGCTACGCGGCGAACGCCAAGCCCTGGCTCCCGCGCGCACGGTTCCGCTGATGGTGCCCGCCGAGGCCGAGATCGTACTCGAAGGCTGGGTTTCGCCGACCGAGACGGCGCCGGAAGGTCCCTATGGCGACCACACCGGCTACTACAACGCGGTCGAGCCGTTCCCGGTGATGCGGATCAGCGCCATCACCATGCGCCGCGACCCGCTGTATCTGACCACCTTCACCGGCAGGCCGCCGGACGAGCCGTCGGTGATCGGCGAGGTCTTCAACACGCTGGCGCTGCCCATGATCCGCCGGCAGATTCCCGAAATCGTCGATCTGTGGCTGCCGCCCGCTGCGTGCTCCTATCGCATAGCGGTGATCTCGATTCGCAAGCGCTATCCCGGGCAGGCGCGGCGGGTGATGATGGCGCTGTGGGGAATGCTGGCGCAGTTCTCCTACACCAAGACGATCATCGTCGTGGACGATGACATCGATCCCAGAAGCTGGTCCGACATTTTCTGGGCGCTGGCGACGCGCATGGACCCCTCGCGCGATCTCATGGTGATCGAGCGGACGCCGATCGACTATCTCGACTTCGCCTCGCCCGAGCCGGGTCTCGGCGGCAAGCTGGGGATCGACGCCACCAACAAGATCGGCGCCGAGACCCGGCGCGAATGGGGAAAGGTGCTGGATATGCCGGCTCCGCTGGCCGAAGAGGCGGCGCGATTCTGCGAGCGGCTCGGACTGGCCGGATCGAAGGAGCTGCCGGCATGAGCGCCGCCCCTGTCATTCTGGGCGTCAGCGGCGCCTCCGGCGCGGCGATCGCCCTGCGCCTGGCCGAGCTGTTGAACGCGGCGGGAGTGCGGGTTGAACTGATCGTCACCCGCGGCGCCGAGCGGACCCTTGACGAGGAAGTCGGCCCCGATGCGCTGGCCCGGCTCGACCGCCTCGCCACCAGACGTCATGCGATCGACGATCTCGGCGCCACTGTCGCCTCCGGCTCCTATCCGTCGCCGGGATGATCGTGGCGCCTTGCTCGATGCGCAGCCTCGGCGCGATCGCGAATTCTCTGAGCGACAATCTGCTCGTCCGCGCCGCCGACGTGCAGTTGAAAGAGCGGCGCCGGCTGGTACTGATCGCCCGCGAATCGCCGCTGCATCTCGGCCATTTGCGGGCCATGTGCGCGGTGACCGAGATGGGCGCCATCGTCGCGCCCCCGAGCCCGGCCTTCTATCTGAAACCGGTAACCTCAGACGAGATCATCGACCAGATCGCCCGGCGCGCGGCCGATCTTCTCGGTGTGCTGCCGCCGATGGCGCGACAATGGACCGATGCATGCCGGCCTCCATTGTCCAGACCGGGCGGTGTTTGATCACGTCGTTCGCGAAGAGCGGTTGCCCTGAAAAAGTACTCGATAAGATGGGACTTGCCCCGCTTTGGTGCAGAGCGTTTTCAGTTTTACGCGGCCGGCCTTTCGAATTGCACGAGCGGTCGAATGTAATTATCGAACGGTGTTCGCATAGAAAAAGTGGCTCGGCTTAGGGACTTTACGTCCCAGATTCCGAGCCACTTTCCACCCTATCCGTCAACGCCAATCCCTTGAACAGGCGGTTATCCGTTCAATCCAAGGGCTCCGATTCTAGACGCTATAGTACATGTCGAACTCGACCGGATGCGGCGTCATCTCGAACCGCAGCACTTCGGCCATCTTCAAGTCGATGAACGAACTGATCTGGTCGTCGTCGAAGACGCCGCCGGCTTTCAGGAAGTCGCGATCGGCGTCGAGGCTTTCCATCGCCTCGCGGAGCGAACGGCAGACAGTCGGAATCTCTTTCAGCTCCTCCGGCGGCAGGTCGTACAGGTCCTTGTCCATGGCCGCGCCCGGATGGATCTTGTTCTTGATGCCGTCGAGGCCGGCCATCAGCATGGCCGAGAAGGCGAGATAGGGGTTCGCCGTCGCATCGGGGAAACGCACCTCGACGCGCTTGGCCTTCGGCGACTGGCCGAAGGGGATGCGGCAGGATGCCGAGCGGTTGCGCGCCGAATAGGCCAGCAGCACAGGCGCCTCGTAGCCCGGGACGAGCCGCTTGAACGAATTCGTCGATGGGTTGGTGAAGGCGTTGAGCGCCTTGGCGTGCTTGATGATGCCGCCGATGTAGAACAGCGCGCTTTCCGACAGACCGGCATATTCATTGCCGGCGAAGGTCGGCTTGCCGCCCTTCCAGATCGACTGGTGAACATGCATGCCCGAGCCGTTGTCGCCGAAGACCGGCTTTGGCATGAAGGTCGCCGTCTTGCCGTAGGCGTTCGCCACCTGATGGATGACGTATTTGTAGATCTGCATCTTGTCGGCGTTGCGGGTCAGCGTGTCGAACTTGATACCGAGCTCGTGCTGCGCGGCCGCCACCTCATGGTGATGCTTTTCGACCGAAACGCCCATTTCGGCCATCACCGTCAGCATCTCGGAGCGGATATCCTGGCAGGAATCGACCGGGGGCACAGGGAAATAGCCGCCCTTGATGCGCGGACGGTGACCCAGATTGCCGGTCTCGTAGTCGGTGTCGTCATTCGATGGCAATTCCGTCGAGTCGAGCTTGAACCCTGTGTTGTAGGGATCGGCCTTGTAGCGGACGTCGTCGAAGATGAAGAACTCCGCCTCCGGACCGACGAAGATGGTATCGCCGGTTCCGGACTGGGTGAGGTAGGCTTCTGCCTTCTTCGCCGTCGAACGCGGATCGCGGTTGTAGGCCTCGCCGGAGACAGGGTCGAGGATGTCGCAGACGATCGCCATGGTCGACTGGGCGAAGAACGGGTCCATGTAGGCCGTTTCCGGATCCGGCATCAGCACCATGTCGGATTCGTTGATCGCCTTCCAGCCGGCGATCGACGAGCCGTCGAACATCGTGCCTTCGGAGAACAGGTCCTCGTCGACGAGGGTCACATCCATCGTCACATGCTGGGTCTTGCCCTTCGGATCGGTGAAGCGCAGATCGACGAATTTCACGTCGTTGTCCTTGACCTGCTTCAGGATGTCGTTGGCGCTCGTCATGGTTGTCTTTCCTGTTACTGAACGATGTAATTGTTGCGGGAGAGGGCGGGCGTCAGATCGCGTCTGTGCCGGCTTCGCCGGTGCGGATACGGATCGCTTCCTCGATATTGGAGACGAAGATCTTGCCGTCGCCGATGCGTCCTGTCTGGGCCGCCTTGCGAATGGCTTCGACCGCCGCCGCGACGGTTTCGTCGGCGAGCACGATCTCGACCTTCACCTTCGGAAGGAAGTCGACGACATATTCGGCGCCGCGATAAAGCTCGGTGTGCCCCTTCTGGCGCCCGAAACCCTTGGCCTCGGTGACGGTGATCCCCTGAAGTCCGACCTCCTGGAGCGCTTCCTTCACCTCATCCAGCTTGAAAGGCTTGATGATAGCCTCGACCTTCTTCATCGATCGTCCTTTTCGACGTTGCCCTCGTCACGGGCCGCCGGCCCGTCACCTCTGCCGAAAGCAGGAGACGTGCCAAAGACGGCTTAGAACCGTGACCGGTTCGAAATAGTTTCACGAACGCTCTTCCGTGACCGCAATCGGCCCGGTCCGCGCGCTGGAAGACCGAGCAAACGCATCGGTGGAACCGAAGGCGGATGCTTGCGATCATTCTCTCGGCTACACCAGGCCGGTCCTTCTGTCACCTGGAATGCCCAATACGCTGTCACAATGATGAAGGAATAGGCAGGACAATGGTCTTTCAAGATGCATGCGGCACAGCCCTTCTAATGCCTGATGAGATGGCGGAGGCGGATCGCCGGACCATCGCGGCCGGAACGCCCGGCATCGCGCTGATGGAGCGGGCGGCAGTGGCGATCGCCACCGCCGTCCATTCGCATTACCCTCGCTCCGAGCGGATCGCGCTGCTGGCCGGGCCCGGCAACAATGGCGGCGATGCCTATGCCGCGGCCCGGTTGCTGGGTGAGGCGGGGCGCCGGGTGGAGATATTCGGCCTCGTCGCTGCGACGAAGCTTCACGGAGACGCCGCCATCGCCGCGACGGCTTTCGGTGGAACCACGCATCCGCTCGACAGCTTCGATCCCGCGGCGTTCGATCTGGTGATCGACGGCCTGTTCGGCGCCGGCCTGTCGCGCGCCATCGAGGGCGGGGCGGCCGACGCGATCCGCAAGCTGAACGCGGCGCCGACGCCGGTCGTCGCCATCGATCTTCCGTCAGGCGTCTCAGGCGCTACCGGCGAGCGCCTGGGCGAAGCGGTTTCGGCCGATCTGACGGTGACCTTCTTCCGGCGCAAGCCGGGCCATTTGCTGGAGCCGGGCCGGAGCCTTTGCGGGCGCACCATCGTCGCCGATATCGGCATCCCGGCGACGGTTCTCGACGCCATCGCTCCGACAATCTTCGCCAACGAGCCGGCGCTGTGGATGGACGCGCGCATGCGTCCATCCGATGCGGGCCACAAATACGACCGCGGCCATGCCGTCGTCTTTTCCGGCGGCGCGACGCGGACCGGCGCGGCGCGACTGGCCGCGACGGCCGCGCTGCGCGGCGGTGCCGGACTGGTCACGATCTTTTCACCGGGCGCGGCGCTGATGGCCAATGCCGCGCATCTCACCGCCATCATGCTGAAGCGTTGCGACGACGAAGCGGCGCTCTGCGAGCACCTGGAGGACGCGCGGTTCAACGCCTTCGTGCTCGGACCGGGCTTCGGTGTCGGCGAGCGGGCACGGTGTTTCGCCGGAGCGGCGCTGGCGGCGGGGCGGCGACTGGTGCTCGACGCCGACGGCATCACCTCCTTCGCGGACGATCCGGACTCCCTGTTCACGGCCGCCCGGGCCGCGGGGAAGGGCGCCTCGGCGCAGAGTGGACCAGCGCTCGTGCTGACGCCCCATGATGGCGAGTTCAAGCGGCTATTTCCCGACATCGCGGATCGACACGGCCCGAAGCTGGAGCGGGCGCGGGCGGCGGCCGAGCGCGCTGGCGCCATCGTCGTCCTGAAAGGGCGCGACACTGTCGTCGCCACGCCGGACGGGCGAGCCGCAATCAACGCGACCGGAACGCCCTGGCTGGCGACGGCGGGGACGGGCGACGTCCTCGCCGGGCTCGTCGCGGCGCAGCTCGCGCAAGGCACGCCCAGCTTCGAGGCGGCCTGCGCGGCGGTCTGGATGCACGGGCGAGCCGCCGAGCTGTTCGGGCCGGGGCTTATTTCGGAGGATTTGCCGGCGATGTTGCCAAAGGTTCATCGCGAACTGGATACCCATCATTCCGAGCCGCGCGCCTGATTCGCTCGCTCGGCAGCTGGCGCGGCGCAGCTTGCTCAGCGGTTGCCGAGCCGCTCCATCAGCGTCATCGCCGCATGCGGCGCGCGCACCTTGCCCTCGCGGATGAAGTAGACGAACACGTCGCGCGGCGTCTTCGGGGCATGCGTTTGTGGATCGGCGCGTGGCAGATCGTCCGGTTCTCCCCCCGCCGCCCAGAGCCGCGCCCGCTCGGCCCAGCGGTCGAGCGCGTCGGACGCATAGCCGGTCTCGATCTCGGCGTCGCCCTTCTGCAGCCGCGCATAGACGAAATCCGATGTCACGTCGGCGATCTCGGCATAATCGGCGCTTTCCGCATAGACGATGGCGGCGCCGGCTTCCCGACACAGCATCACCGCCTCGGGGCATTCGAAGCTTTCGTGCCGCAGTTCGATCGCGTGACGCAGGCCGAGGCCGTCGATGTCTTTCGGCAACAATTTTAGGAACGCGCCGAAATCGTCCAGCTCGAAGCGTTTGGTGCCGGCAAGCTGCCACAGGATCGGCCCCAGCTTGTCGCCGAGTTCGACGATCCCCGAGCGCACGAAACGGTCGATGGACTCGCCGCCCTCGGCCAGCACCTTGCGATTGACCGCGTAGCGCGGTGCCTTGAGCGAAAAGACGAAACCGTCCGGCGTTTCGCTCGCCCATTTGGCGAAGGTCTCGGGCTTTTGCGAGCGGTAGAAGGTGCCGTTGACCTCGATCGTTGTCAGCTTCGAGGCGGCATATTCCAGCTGACGCTTTTTCGGCAGACCATCGGGATAGAACGAGCCTTCCCAGGGCGCGAAGGTCCAGCCGCCGATGCCGGCGCGGATAGCCGCTGATTGGGTCATGGCGCACTCCACTTGTTCTTAGCTAAGCAATTAGCTATATTGCAATTCATGGCGACTTTCACGGTTCATCAGGCCAAGACCGAACTCTCCAAACTCATGGCTCGCGCCGAAGCAGGCGAGGAGATTGTCATCGCGCGTCGCGACAAACCTGCGGTCAAGCTGGTTCCCGTCGGCGAAATGCGAAAGAAGGAGCGTATTCCAGGGGCGCTGAAGAGCATGTTCAAGGTTCCGGACAATGTCTTCGACCCCCTTCCGGAGGACGAATTGCAGGCGTGGGACGGTAAATATTCGTTTGAACCCGATAAATGAGATTGCTTCTCGATACGCACACCTTGGCGTGGTGGCTATTGGACCACCCGCGGTTGTCCGCCACAATCCGGAATCTGCTGAAAGATACCGACAACGCGGTCTTCGTGAGCGCGGTCTCCGCCCTCGAGGCAGCGACGAAGTTCCGGCTCGGAAAGTGGCCGGAAGTCGGGCCGATGGCGACAGCCTTCGACGAAGTGATGCGCGACCAGGATCTGCCGATCATCCTGATTGCCGCGCGCCACGCGGCGCGCGCCGGACTGATGGACGGAGCGCATCGCGATCCGTTCGATCGCATTCTCGCAGCTCAGGCCGAGATCGAAGACCTGGTGCTTGCGACCAATGATCCGCGTTTTACCGATTTCGGAACAAAAACGGTGTGGTAGATGGCCGGGCGAACTACGGGCTTCTTTTGACCGGTTGATCCTCGCACAGGAAATTGAGGTCGCTTACTCGGCTGCCACGCTGCTCACATGCGGGCGCCGCTGCAGCAGACCCTTCAGGAACTGCCCGGTATAGGAGCGCTCGGCCTTGACGATATCCTCCGGTGTGCCGGACGCGACGATCTCGCCGCCGCCGTCGCCGCCCTCAGGCCCGATGTCCACCACCCAGTCGGCCGTCTTGATCACCTCGAGATTATGCTCGATGACGACGACCGTGTTGCCACGGTCGACGAGGTCGTGCAGCACGGTCAAAAGCTTCGCGACATCGTGGAAGTGCAGTCCCGTCGTCGGCTCATCCAATATATAGAGCGTGCGGCCGGTCGCCTTGCGCGACAGCTCCTTGGCGAGCTTCACCCGCTGCGCCTCGCCGCCCGACAGCGTATTCGCCTGCTGGCCGACCTTGATGTAACCGAGCCCGACCTCGTTCAGCGTGGAGAGCTTGTCGCGCACCGCCGGCACGGCGGCGAAGAAGTCGACGCCTTCCTCGACGGTCATATCGAGAACGTCGGCGATCGACTTCTCCTTGAAGGTCACCTCCAGCGTCTCGCGATTGTAGCGCTTGCCGTGGCAGACGTCGCAGGTGACGTAGACATCCGGCAGGAAGTGCATTTCGATCTTGATGACGCCGTCGCCGTGGCACGCCTCGCAGCGCCCGCCCTTGACGTTGAACGAGAACCGGCCGGGCTGGTAGCCGCGCGCCTTGGCCTCGGGAAGCCCGGCGAACCAATCACGGATCGGCGTAAACGCGCCGGTATAGGTCGCCGGGTTCGAGCGCGGGGTGCGGCCGATCGGCGACTGGTCGATGTCGATGACCTTGTCGAGATGTTCCAGACCCTCAATATGGTCGTGCTCGGCCGGTACGTCTCGGGCATTGGCGATGCGGCGGGCCGCCGCCTTGAACAGCGTCTCGATCAGGAAGGTCGACTTGCCGCCGCCGGAGACGCCGGTGACGCAGGAAAACAGGCCGAGCGGAATTTCGGCGGTGACGTCCTTCAAATTGTTGCCGCGCGCGCCGACCACCTTCAGCCGCTTGCCCTTGACCGGCTTGCGGCGCTTTGCCGGCACCGGCACGCCGAGATCGCCCGACAGATAGCGCCCGGTCAGGGAGTTCGGATGGGCCTTGATCTCGGCGGGCGTGCCCGAGGCGATGATCTCGCCGCCATGGATGCCCGCCGCCGGCCCGATGTCGACGACATAGTCGGCCGACAGGATCGCATCCTCGTCATGCTCGACGACGATGACGGTGTTGCCGATGTCGCGCAGGTGCTTCAGCGTCACCAGCAGGCGCTCATTGTCGCGCTGATGCAGGCCGATCGACGGCTCGTCCAGGACGTAGAGAACGCCGGTGAGCCCCGAGCCGATCTGCGAAGCGAGGCGGATGCGTTGGCTTTCGCCGCCGGACAAGGTGCCGGAGGAACGCGACAGCGTCAGATATTCCAGACCCACATCGTTGAGGAAGCGGAGCCGCTCACGGATTTCCTTCAAGATCCGCACGGCGATCTGATTGTGCTTGTCGCTGAGTTTGGCCGGCAAGGCCTCGAACCAGTCGCCAGCCGCGCGGATCGACAACTCGGTCACTTCGCCGATGTGGCAGCCGCCAATCTTCACTGCCAGCGCTTCCGGCTTCAGCCGGTGACCGCCACAGGCCGGGCAGGGGGTCGCCGACATGAAGCGCTCGATCTCCTCGCGCATCCAGGCCGAATCGGTCTCCTTCCAGCGGCGCGCCAGATTGGGCACGATGCCCTCGAAGCTCTTGGTCGTCTTGTAGGAGCGCATCCCGTCATTGTAACGAAATTCGATCTTGGTCTTGCCGGTGCCGTTCAGGATCGCGCCCTGAGCCTCTTCCGACAACTCGGACCATTTGTCGGTCTGCTTGAAGCCGAAGGTGCGTCCGAGTGCGTCCAGCGTCTGCGCGTAATAGGGCGACGTTGATTTCGCCCAGGGCGCGATCGCACCGCCCTTCAGCGTCAGCGCCTCGTTGGGGACGATCAGCTTGGGATCGACGGCGCGCTGCGAGCCGAGACCGTCGCAGCGCGGGCAGGCGCCGAACGGATTGTTGAACGAAAACAGGCGCGGCTCGATCTCCGGGATCGTAAAGCCCGACACCGGGCAGGCGAATTTTTCCGAAAACACCAATTGCCGCGGCTTGCCGTTCTCGTCGACGCCGTCGGCGAATTCGGCCACCGCCAGTCCTTCGGCGAGCCCCAACGCGGTCTCCACCGAATCGGCAAGGCGCGCGGATATGTCGCCCCGCACGACGATGCGGTCGACCACCACGTCGATGTCGTGCTTGTATTTCTTGTCGAGGGCCGGCGCGTCGGCGATGTCGTAAAACTCGCCGTCGACGCGGACGCGCTGGAAGCCCTTTTTCTGAAGTTCCGCCAGTTCCTTGCGGTATTCGCCCTTGCGGCCGCGCACGATCGGGGCCAGCAGATAGAGCCGGGCGCCCTCGTCGAGTTCCAGGATGCGGTCGACCATCTGGCTGACCGTCTGGCTCTCGATGGGCAGGCCGGTGGCGGGCGAGTAGGGAACCCCGACGCGCGCGAACAGCAGCCGCAGATAGTCGTAGATTTCGGTGACGGTACCGACGGTCGAACGCGGGTTTTTCGAGGTCGTTTTCTGTTCGATCGAAATCGCTGGCGACAGCCCGTCGATCTGATCGACATCGGGCTTTTGCATCATCTCGAGGAACTGGCGGGCATATGCCGACAGGCTCTCGACATAGCGCCGCTGCCCTTCGGCATAGATCGTGTCGAACGCCAGCGACGACTTGCCCGAGCCCGACAGGCCGGTCATGACGATCAATGTGTCGCGCGGCAGGTCAAGATCGACGTTCTTGAGATTATGCTCGCGCGCGCCGCGAATGGAGATCGTCTTCAGTTCGGCCATGACGCGTCCGGCGGTCCTTGTGATTGGGAGACCGAGCCTACTTAAGTCGTCCAAGCGACTCTTCCAAGGCGGCCCGCCATTGACTCGATTCCAATAATGTTCTTTTTTTGTTCTTAACAGGCCAAAGTGAGTCAGCCGAGCGCATACGGTCGCCGCAGGGAATTCGCGCACACCGACGAAATGCGTTTTCAGCGGTGGACGACTGCGCCTGCGTCCTTTCGTCCCTTGGCGTGGTCGGATAGGATCGCGCCGGTTTTAAAGCATGGAGTTCGATAATGGCAGGCAGCGTGAACAAGGTGATCCTGGTCGGAAATCTCGGAGCCGATCCGGAGATCCGCCGCCTGAACTCCGGCGATGCGGTGGTCAACCTGCGAATCGCCACCTCGGAAAGCTGGCGCGACAAGAGTAGCGGCGAGCGCCGGGAAAAGACTGAGTGGCACAATGTCGTGATCTTCAACGAGAACCTCGTGAAGGTCGCCGAGCAATATCTGAAGAAGGGCGCGAAGGTCTATATCGAGGGCCAGCTCCAGACCCGCAACTGGGAGGACCAGTCGGGGCAGAAGCGTTATACGACGGAAGTCGTGCTGCAACGCTTCCGCGGCGAACTGCAGATGCTCGACAGTCGCGGCGAAGGCGGCGGCGGTGGCGGCGGTGGCAGTTATGACCAGAGCGGCGGCTCGCGCAGCGGCTCCGGTGGCGGCGGAAAATCCGGCGGCGGCGGTTACGACCAGGGCGGCGGCGGCGGATCGTCGCGCGATCTCGACGACGAAATCCCGTTCTGATTCGGAGGAGACGGCCGATTCGAACCTTTGGTGCGCTCGGCATCGTCTGCCTGGCTGGCGCCGCCGTCGCATCGTTCAGCGTTGCGACGGCGGGCGAAGTGACCGTGGAAGCAGCCCGCGTCACGCCTGAAAACGGCGGCGCCTTCAGCCTCGCGGTGACGCTTCGCCACGCCGACGAAGGCTGGGACCACTACGCCGACCGCTGGGACGTGGTCGGATCGGACGGGACGGTCTACGGGACCCGGACGCTGCTTCATCCTCACACGGACGAACAACCCTTCACCCGAAGCCAGTCGGGGATCGCGCTTCCGGACGGGGTTCGCGAGATCATGGTGCGCGGTCACGATAACATCCATGGCGATGGCCCGGGCAAGAGCGTGGTGATCCCGGGACGCTGAAGCGGCGGCGGCCGCGCGAATTTGCCGGTCAGCCGGCGGGGGCGATGCTCTGGCTGGATTGAACCAGGGCCGCGAT
>DRFF01000061.1 GCA_011050685.1 Aurantimonas coralicida | reverse complement strand
TCATGACCAATATCGTCGGTACCTACGAACTTCTGGAAGCGACGCGGGCCTATTGGTCGAAGCTGGATGATGCGCGTCGGGCGGCTTTTCGTTTTCACCACATCTCGACCGACGAGGTCTATGGCGACCTGCCGCTGGATGGGGGCCTGTTCACCGAAGACACAGCCTATTCGCCGTCCTCGCCCTATTCGGCCTCGAAGGCCAGTTCCGATCATTTGGTGATGGCGTGGCACCACACTTATCACATGCCGGTGGTGCTCTCGAACTGCTCCAACAATTACGGGCCTTATCACTTTCCTGAGAAGTTGATTCCGCTCATCATCCTGAATGGGTTGGAGGGCAAACGGCTGCCCGTCTATGGCAAGGGTGAGAACGTCAGGGACTGGCTGTATGTCGACGATCACGCCCGGGCGCTGGCCATCGTGGCGACGCAAGGCGAGCCGGGACGCTCCTACAATATCGGCGGCCGTAACGAGCGATCAAACCTGACTGTCGTCGAGACGATCTGCGACACGCTGGACCGACTCTCACCGCTGCCGGATAAGCGTCCACGGCGCGAACTGATCGATTTCGTTACCGATCGGCCAGGCCATGATCTTCGCTATGCGATCGATGCATCGCGCATCGAGATCGAACTGGGCTGGCAAGCCGAGGAAACCTTCGATACGGGTCTCGAAAAGACCGTTCGATGGTACCTCGACAATGAGAACTGGTGGCGGCCGATCCGCGATCAACGCTATGGCGGACAGCGGCTGGGCGCGGCGGACGGGCGTAAGGAATGAAGCTTCTCGTCACGGGCCGGAACGGCCAGGTCGCGCAATCTCTTGCAAGTCTGCATCAGCCTGGCGTTGAGGTCATTGCGCTGGGACGTCCTACCCTCGATATCACGGACCGGGCGACCATCGCTCGCGCAATCGCCACGCATCAGCCGGATGTCATTGTCTCGGCTGCTGCTTATACAGCGGTCGACAAGGCGGAAGCAGACGAGGCGGCCGCCTTTGCTGCCAATCGGGACGGGGCGAAGAATGTCGCCGCTGCAGCTTTCACTGCCGCACTGCCGGTGATTCACCTGTCGACGGACTACGTGTTTCCCGGCGACAAGGAGGCGCCTTATACGGAGGCTGATCCGACCGGGCCAAAGAGCGTCTATGGGCGATCGAAATTGGCGGGGGAGGTCGCGGTACGCGAAGCCAATCCGCGATCTACGATTTTGCGGACAGCCTGGGTCTACAGCCCCTATGGCGGCAATTTCCTAAAGACGATGCTGCGGATTTCGACCGAGCGGGAGATGCTGCGGGTGGTTGCCGACCAATATGGCACGCCGACTTATGCGCTCGATATCGCCGAGGCTATCGTCGTCGTCGCTCGACATATGATGGAGGAACCGCAGCAGCAAAACTGGCAAGGGATCTTCCACATGGTGTCTGAAGGTGAGACGACATGGGCCGGTTTCGCCGAAGAGATCTTTTGCCAATCCGCGGCCCGCGGGGGCCCTTATGCTCGTGTAGAGCCCATCAACACCGAAGCCTATCCGACCCCCGCTCGACGCCCGGCCAATTCGCGTCTCGACACCGCGCGCTTCCGGCAAGTATTCGAGCATGAATTGCCCGCGTGGCGCAATGGTGTAGCGCGATGTCTAGATGCGCTCGCTTCTGAGTGATGATCCCGATTTCGTGGGCTATAGCGCGACAATCTGGGGCTTTTCCGCACTTTTTGGTGCACCTGTTGCTGCCGGGTGGAAACTCCTCAGAAGTGCCGTTTGAATCTTCCCCAGTTTAGCGCTGCCGCCGGTCTTCCGGGACGCGCACGGCATCGAGATCGCCTCGGATGCCGATGGGGAAGGGGAAGGCGCCGAGATCGCTGGAAGCAGCGTCGGCGAGCCAGGGATCGAGATCTTCATCCTGGCCGTTGCCGATCATTTCGGCGAACCGGCCCCCCAAGGTCATCATCGATGACCAGCATCATGGGCGTCGGTTGCGCACCAGGGGCGACACGCAGGCTATGATCCGTCGCTGACGCCACCGACTACCGGAGATGCACGAATTTAAGATCCGCAATTTTGACCTTCTTCCATTCCCGATCCGCTGTGACGACGGGAACCTCAAGCGCCAATCCCAAGGCCATGCAGGACCGGTCGCCAAGGCCACGACCATATTTCTTAGTCTGTTCGTGAAGTGCGGCCGCAGCATAGGCTGCATCTTCGTCATGCGAGCGTACCTCAAGCCGTAATTCCAGGAGAATTTCACGCGCGACGGTCAACGGTAATCCCTGAAGCAGGAGCTCCTTGACGACTTCCTGCAGGTTGACGGCCGAAATCGCAGCGCGGCCGACATAAGGTTCAACCAGATCAGCACCCGGCTCGTCTCTTAAAAGAGCAAGAACAGCAGACGCATCAAACACTGCCGCGACCATTAGGAGGACGCTTCCTGCTTCGTCGAGCCGTCTTCCTGGTCGGCCTCGTCCCTGCGGGATTGAAGGAAGTTCTCGACCGTCCGCTCACTTTGTCGATGAGCGAGATAAAGTTCTCGCGCGCGGCGGATACCATGGCGCATTGGTGTCATTCGTACCGTATCGCCCTCGATCGTCAACGTGATCCGTGCTTCTCCAGTTAATCCAAGGACGTCGCGTACGGCGCGCGGCAGAACCATTCGGCCATTTTTGGCAACTCGCACATCTATCACTTGCGGCATCATAGATCTCTGACAATGTAGCGCATCTACCGTTCAAATGACATTCTTGTCATCGGTACACAAGTGTCACAGTGGCATTCAAAGGAACCGACACAAATGCCGGATTTGGAACGTGCGCGTATGATGTCATGCTCTTCGGCGTGAACCGGAACCTGATGTCGGAAATCGATCGTTTTCGGACATCATTTGCCACATATGTCGGTAAATTAGCCTTTGACGATTTTGCGCATGTCGAGTATCGGTGCCACCGTATTCGGACGGATTTCGGCCTTATGTCACGTACTTTTGCCTATGCGCGCGTTTCCACCCTTTGCCAGACCACCGATAACCAGCTGCATGAAATCCGAAGCGCCGGCTTCGACGTCCAGTCAAGGCGCGTGATCTCCGAGACCGTCTCCGGCAGTGTCGCCGCCAATCAACGCGCCGGCTTCAAACGTCTGGTCGACCGAATGGAAAGCGGCGACATTCTCGTCGTCACCAAGATGGACCGGCTTGGCCGCAACGCCCTTGACGTTCGCTCCACCGTCGAGCTACTGGCGGAACTCGGCATCAAGGTCCATTGTCTGGCGCTCGGCGGTGTCGACCTGACGAGTCCGACCGGCCGCATGACGATGAGCGTCATCAACGCCGTCGCCGAGTTCGAGCGCGATCTTCTGATTGAAAGAACCCAGGCCGGACTTGAGCGGGCGAAAGCGCAAGGCAAGATACTTGGCCGTCCCGCGCGTCTAAGCGGAGAACAGAAAGCTGCCGTGCTTGAGAAGCTGGGGGAGGGGGCCTCGGTCTCCAAGCTATCTCGTGAGTATTGTGTCAGCCGTCAGACAATCATCCGTGTGAGGAGGCAACATGTCGATGCACACCCTCTTCCTGAGAGCGACGATCACAGCGGTCGGGACGAGCGCTACTGCCTTCACCGGGACGACCCCCGGTAGCTGTGTGCACTGAACTTCAATGCTTCTGGTCCGGTATTGCGAACGGGATGAGCAGCGATGCTGCCGTGGCGGCGGGGATGTCGGTTTTTGTCGACGCCAGATGGTTCCGGAAGGCACGCGGCATGCCACCAGCGATGTTCAGATCTTCGGTCAAGCCATTGTCCGAGCGGTCTATCGTTTGCAGAGCGGGAAGAGATCGCCCTTCTTCGCGTCCAACGCGTTTCGACGCGAGAGATCGGTCGCCGCCTTGGTCGATCGGGTTCGACGATCTCTCTCGAGCTACGGCGCAACACCGCCACGCGAAGCGGAGGCCTGGAGTATCGGGCGACAACGCCTCAATGGCACGCCGAGCTATCAGGCCGGCGTCCGAAGGTCTGAAAGCTTGCACTGAACCCGGCTCTGCGCGCCTATGTCGAGGAAAGGCTCGCCGATATCCTCGCAGCTCCGGGCAGGGCCGTAGCTCCTGGTCCAGTTGTTCCATGGCACGGGCGTCGGCATGGTCGGTGGAAATATCGACGATGGGCTAAGGCATGGAGCCCGGAGCAGATCGGCTCGACCCCATAGACATCACGATGGCCGAAACCGCAGCCGGGTTTCGGCCCACGCTAAGCGAGGCGATGCGCCCGACAACGGGCGCGGCGTTTCCCGTATTTTTGACCGGTCATTAAAGCGGTCATAAGAGAGTGTCTATGGAAGATTTAAATTAGCCCAACAATCTGATATCATTTATATATGACGAATACGGAAGCGGATATTAAAGAGGACATCAAAGCGGCTCCAGACCGGAGCGAGAGCGTTGGATTGGCAGAGCCGCTGCTGATCTCCGAATCCTCGCGCCGGCGCACCGAACTAACCGATCTTGCGCTCGAACTGGCGCAACGTTCCGCCGGATTCCGCAAGAGCCTTCCCGAAGGCGTAATGAGCGCGCTCGCCGACCTCGTCCGCTCGATGAACTGCTACTACAGCAACCTGATCGAAGGGCATGACACGCATCCGATCGATATCGAGCGTGCGCTCAGGGACGATTACAGCGCCGATCCGCAAAAACGGAATCTCCAGCTCGAAGCCAAGGCTCATATCGCTGTCCAGCAATGGATCGATGAAGGCGGAATGGATGGCCGCGCCTTTACCGTGGCGGGCATTTGCGAACTGCACCGGCGTTTTTGCGAGTTGCTCCCCGATGCGCTGCTTTTTCTCAGGATGGAGAGCACCGGCGAAACCATTAAAGTGGTGCCGGGCGCGTACCGGACACGCGATGTTCAGGTAGGCCTCCATGTGCCCGTCAGCCCCGATGCCGTACCGCGCTTCATGGCGCGTTTTGAAGACGTCTATACGAAGGTCGGCAGGACCGACACGATCCTTGCCGCCGCCACCGCGCATCACCGGCTGGCATGGATTCACCCGTTCACCGACGGCAACGGGCGCGTTATGCGCCTGATGTCCTATGCGGCACTGCGCGACGTGCTCGATACGGGCGGGGTCTGGTCGATTGCCCGGGGCCTTGCCCGAAATGCCGAGGAATACAAGCAGCACCTTGCCGCCTGCGATCTGACCCGCCGTAACGATCTCGACGGGCGCGGCCATTTAAGCGAAGAGGCGCTTGCCGCCTTCACAGCCTTTTTTCTGCGCACCTGCATAGATCAGGTGACATTCATGGAAGAGCTGGTGCAGCCGGATCGCCTCAGAACCCGCATCCTGCTCTGGGCCGAAGAAGAAATCCGGATGGACACGCTACCGCCCAAAGCCGGCAACGTGCTCGAAGCGGTGCTTTACCGCGGCATGCTCCCGCGCGCCGACGTTCCGGACCTGCTCGGCACCGGTCCGCGTCAGGCACGGCGCATCGTATCCAGTCTGATCGAGCGCGGCGTCCTCGCATCCGGCTCAACCCGCGCGCCCCTGCACCTCACATTTCCTGCGATACTCGCCGCACGCTGGATGCCGGGACTGTTTCCGGAGAAGAGCGGATAGCGAAGCAGCGGCTCGGCGTTCTGCGGAAGCAGAAGGAAGCCGGGCCGTTGTGAACGCGCCCGTTGGGCGCTCGCTTGATGTATTCTCCCGGCGGCGAAAACCACCGACTCACCGATCTGCTTTTTCTGCCTATGGGGTCCGCGTCGCAGGAACGGAACGGTAGAGCTGCGTAGGGCGGTGACAAATTAGATCCCATGGGGTGGGTGGATAGCGACCCGCTCTCTGACAGAGTGGTGTTGTTGAACCGGCCACCTGGAGACGACCATGCAATTCTTAGCTGACCGCCCCGAAGAACCGACCGCCATCCGCACCACCCGAAGCAGCGTGTCGTTGCTGACCGGCATCATCAGCCGTTGGGCAAAACACGCTGCGGGCCGTCCGCCGAGAGCCAGGCCCAGGTGATGGACGATGCATTCCATTCGGCCGGTGCGACGCGCCCTCTGCGCGACG
>DRFF01000060.1 GCA_011050685.1 Aurantimonas coralicida | reverse complement strand
AGATGTGTATAAGAGACAGGCTCTCAGCCGAAGGACTTCGCTACCGCGTCGAGCGCCTGCAACCGCTTCAGCAATTCCGGCATTCGATCGAGCGGCACCATGTTCGGCCCGTCCGATGGGGCGTTGTCCGGGTCTTCATGGGTCTCGATGAACAGGCCGGCGACGCCGACCGCGACCGCGGCCCGTGCCAGCGTCTCGACGAAGCGGCGGTCGCCGCCCGATGAGCCGCCCTGCCCGCCGGGCTGCTGCACCGAATGGGTCGCGTCGAAGATCACCGGCGCGCCCATCTCCGCCATGATCGGCAGCGCCCGGAAATCCGACACCAGCGTATTGTAGCCGAAGGAGGCTCCGCGTTCGGTCAGGAGTACGTTCGGATTGCCGCTGTCGGTTACCTTGGCGAGGACGTTCTTCATGTCCCAGGGTGCCAGGAACTGGCCTTTCTTGATATTGACGACACGGCCGGTCTTGGCGGCGGCGATCAAAAGATCGGTCTGGCGGCAGAGAAAGGCCGGGATCTGCAGGATGTCGCAGACCGCCCCCACCTCCCGGCATTGCTCCTCGGTGTGGACGTCGGTCAAAACCGGCAGGTCGAAGGTGCGGCCGATCTCCTCGAACACCGGCAGGGCCTCGGAAAGCCCGATGCCGCGCTGGCCTGAGAGGCTGGTGCGGTTCGCCTTGTCAAAACTCGCCTTGAAGATGTAGCCGATGCCGAGATCGCCGGTGATCTTTTTCATCTTCTCCGCGATCATCATCGCGTGGTCGCGACTTTCCATCTGGCAGGGGCCGGCGATCAACGCGAACGCCAAGACCTGCGAGAAGCGGACGTCCTTGGCGGAGACGGTGCTGTTGGGAGCGGTCATACGGGCGATTCCTCGAATGCGATGAAGCTGCCATCTGCGCCGAACGGCACGACGAGGCGGCCGCCGATCATCCCGGGCGAACAGCCGCCGGCGGCGAGGCAGGCACGGGTTGCGGCCATATCGGAGACGCTCAGCACAATGCCGCGAACACAGAGCCCGCCAGACGGATTCGGCTCCGCCCCATATTCTTCGACCAATGACGTGTCGGAAATGACATGGAGCATGGTGTTGGCGAGGTCAAAACACAGCCCCCCATGACTACCCTTGTCCGCGCGAGCATCCGATACGGCCGTCAGCAGCTCGCGTGATTTGTCTGGCGAATGAGCCGACAGAACGATGCGCGCGAGACCCGACACGCCGTTCGGGTGTCGCGTCAGCGCGGACCGATCGGGCGCTTTCGCGTGCAATGGCTGGCAGAAGAAGAATGAGACGTGTGGGTCCGGTTCGGCGCGGGCGAAGGCCAAGCGGAACGACACCGACGCATCCTCGCCTGCGGGTGTCCGAAAATTCCGCGAGAATTCGACCAGTTCGACCTCGCCGACCCCCTTTTCCGCCAGCGATGCCCGGTCGCCCAGTGCGTCGGCCGAGCGAAAGGCGATGGCCGAGATCGACGGTAAGCCATGGCGGGACCGAAAACCGGCATCCCGCGCGACGAATAGGTTGCCCGCAGACTTCGCGGCTTCGTAGGCCGCCGGGTCGGCGATCGCCAGGGGTTCGAAATAAGTCCCATCGGCAAAGAACACACAGGCGTTGCCGGTTCCGAAGGGATGGACAGCATCGGGCGCGACGGTGAAGCCGAGTTTCGTGAATAGGCCGCGCGCCTCGTCCAGCGAGGCAAAGGGCAGGACGACATGATCGATTTCATTCGAAGGTGGGCGGGATATCATCGCCGGTGATTGACGGATATTTTGGGTGGAGGCAAGCCTTCAACAATCGGGCAGAACGTGCAAGAAAAATAAGAGCGCAAGCCCGAAGGGGGAATATTCCATGTTTTTATGGCGAATAAATAGCTATGGGCGGGAGATTTCTGACGAAAAATGGGAAACAATAGATGTCGGATTTGTTAATTTTTGGAGAAATGCTCAAATTATTCCTTTTCCACACAGAATAAGAAAAGACGATCATACCTTAATTTTCATTCCAGATTTTCAATCATTAGTTGATCGTTCTGAAAACAATGTTCGCCTGTTACAGGGTGTTAATGAAAATAAACACGACTTAAACGCATATTTCCAACACCACCCCTTCCCTCGAAATTCGATTGAAGTTCCAATTAAAACTCAAGGCCAACAGAGTGATAAAATTGCCAATTCATTGTACGAATCACTTTGCTACGATCTCTTCATAATATGCAATTTGTGTGCACCCTCCTCCCTGAATGCATATATATCAGAATTTGGGGAAAGCGACGGAGACGAATTTGAGGCTCTAAGCCTCACAAGCACTGTTTTCGAGACAATTTATAACGACGACTTCTTCTCAGACATAGATGCAGGTGACTGGTTTCCTTATAGTGACGGAGCCTCATGGTTTAGACGCATCAGAAACAGTTATAATCAAATTCCGAAGAGTAGAATTGAAAAGACGCTTTTTGGATTAATGCAAATAAGCAAAAATGCATTCAACGAATACAATATAATACTAATATTCTATTGCCTTGAAACGATTTTCGATACAAAGGCTGGAGAAAATTTTCGGGTAATCGCCGATAGAATTGGGATTCTTCTGGATCTGAGCTCTGATAAGAAAGCAGATTTACGAAAAAAACTAAGAACTCTATACGATCTTCGCAGCGCAATTGTTCATGGTGGCATGGAATTATCTCATCCGATGCTAAATGACTTATTGGATAGCAATGTTGATAACCACATCAATAGAATGATGAACGCTTGTGAATTTGGCAACAACCTCGTCGTGGTTTGTCTTCGCCGATTAATGCGATCTCAGATAACGGAGCTCAAATTCGAAGAGCGGATCTTTCTGAAAAATTAGCTTATACCAGCCGGCTCTGCTCGACCGCCGCGGCGATGAAGCTGGCGAACAGCGGATGCGGCTCGAACGGCCGGGATTTCAGTTCCGGGTGATACTGCACACCGATGAACCAGGGATGGTCGGCCAGTTCCACCGTCTCCGGCAGAAGGCCGTCCGGCGACATGCCGGCGAAGCTCATGCCGACCGCTTCCAGCGCCTCGCGATAAGCGCGGTTGACCTCGTAGCGGTGACGATGCCGCTCCTCGATATCGGTGTCGCCGTAGATCGCGGCGATTCTGGAACCGCTCTTGAGGCTCGCCTTGTACGCCCCGAGCCGCATGGTGCCGCCGAGGTCACCCTGGGCGGCGCGCTGTTCCAGTTCATTGCCCTTCAGCCACTCGGTCATCAAGCCGACGACCGGCTCGCTGGTCTCGCCGAATTCAGTGGAACCCGCCTTCTCGATCCCGGCAAGCGTCCGCGCGGCCTCGATCACCGCCATCTGCATGCCGAAGCAGATGCCGAAATACGGCACGTTGCGTTCGCGAGCGAAGCGGGCGGCGGCGATCTTGCCCTCCGCCCCGCGCTCGCCGAACCCGCCCGGGACCAGGATGCCGTTGACCCGCTCCAGATACGGGGCCGGATCCTCCTGTTCGAACACCTCCGCCTCGATCCAGTCGAGCTTAACGCGGACCCGGTTGGCGATGCCGCCGTGCTGCAGCGCCTCGATCAGGGATTTGTAGGCGTCCTTCAAGCCGGTGTATTTGCCGACGACGGCAATGGTCACCTCGCCCTCTGGATTGCGAATCCCGTCGACGACCTGATGCCAGCGCTGCAATTGCGGTTTCGGCGCCGGATCGATGCCGAATGCCGCGAGCACTTCCGTGTCCAGCCCTTCGTGGTGATAGGCGATCGGCACGTCGTAGATCGTGGCGACATCGAGCGCCTGGATGACCGCCGTTTCCCGGACGTTGCAGAACAGGCTCATCTTGCGCCGTTCCTCGGCCGGGATCGGCCGGTCCGCCCGCACCAGCAAGATGTCCGGCTGAATGCCGATGGCGCGTAATTCGCGTACCGAATGCTGGGTCGGTTTGGTTTTCAGCTCACCGGCCGTCGGGATGTACGGCATCAGCGTCAGGTGGACATAGACCGCGCCGCCGCGCGGCAGGTCGTTGCCGAGTTGCCGGATCGCCTCGAAGAACGGCAGCGCCTCGATATCGCCGACCGTGCCGCCGATCTCGCACAGAACGAAATCGAATTCCTCGTTGCCGTCGAGAACGAATTCCTTGATGGCGTCGGTGACGTGGGGAATGACCTGGACCGTGGCGCCGAGATAGTCGCCGCGCCGTTCCTTGGCGATGATATCCTGGTAGATTCGGCCCGTGGTGATGTTGTCCATCCGGTTAGCCGATCGCCCGGTGAAACGCTCGTAATGGCCGAGATCGAGATCGGTCTCCGCGCCGTCGTCGGTGACGAACACCTCGCCGTGCTGGGTCGGGCTCATCGTGCCGGGATCGACATTCAGATAGGGATCGAGCTTGCGCAACCGCACCCGGTAGCCGCGGGCCTGCAACAGCGCGCCGAGCGCCGCCGATGCAATTCCTTTACCGAGTGAGGAGACCACGCCGCCGGTGATGAAGATATATCGCGCCATGGGCTTTCCCGATATCTCGACCGGTCTGATTCTGCCAGTCACTTTTCGGCCGTGCCGAAACTGGACGGGGCGCCCGAAGGCGCCCCGATGATGACGACCGCAAACGGTGCGTGAATGCTACTGGGCGGTTCCGGACGGTGACGTGCTGCTCTCGACCGGCCGTTCGACACCAGCCGGCGGTGCCTCCACCGGCGGAACCGTCGGGTCCTCGGCGGCATTCGGCGCAGTGGGAGCCGGATTGGCCGGAATCTGTGGCGCCGGGGTGGCCGCTGACGTGGAAGCGTCTTCGGCCGGAGCCGACTGCGGTACGGCCGTTCCGGTGGCGTTCTCCGGCATCGATGGTGCGGCGCTCGGTGCGTTTGGATCCGATGGCGTCACGTCCGTTGCGGCGGCGTCCGCCTGCGGCGCCTGATCGGCGTTGCCGGACGCTCCCTCCTGCTCCGGCAGTGCGCCCAGCTGATCCAATAGGCTGCCGCCTTGATCCGCGCCGCCCTGAGTGGTCGGCAAGCGATCGAGAATGTCGGTCGGCTGGCCGCCATAACGGGCGAGAATCCCGAGCGACAGGGAGGTGAGGAAAAAGGCCGCCGCCAGAATGCCGGTCGTGCGGGTCAGCGCATTGGCGGCACCACGGGCCGACATCAAGCCGCCGCCACCGCCGCCGATACCGAGGGCGCCGCCCTCGGATCGTTGCAACAGCACTACGATGACGAGCGCGATGACGATCATCAAGTGGATGACGATAAGAATGGTTTCCATTGGACTTTCGCAGCGCGTCGATTTTAGGAATTGCGCGCCTTCTACAGAAGCGCGGCCGGCTTTCCAACCGGTTTCGGTGTTTCACCGCCATTTTGATCAGGAAACGACGACGGCCTCGCATATCGCGATGAAATCGGACGCCTTCAAGCTCGCGCCGCCGACAAGCGCCCCATCGACATTGTCGACAGCCAGAAGCTCGGCCGCGTTCGCAGGTTTGACAGATCCACCGTAAAGGATTCGCACAGCCGAGGCGACAGCTTCGCCAAAGCGATCCGACAGGGTCTTGCGGATGAAATCGTGAACCTGTTTCACGTCGGCGACCGTCGGCGTGCGTCCGGTTCCGATCGCCCAGACAGGCTCGTAGGCGACGACCGCGGTCTCGCCGGTCAATCCGTCCGGTAGAGAGCCGGCCAGTTGCGCCCCGAGGACCTCCAGCGTCTGGTCGGCCTCGCGTTCCGCCTCGGTCTCGCCCACGCAGATCACCGCGACCAGCCCCGCCTTCATGGCCGCTTCCGCTTTTGCCCGAACCAGAGCGTCCGATTCGCCGTGATCGGAGCGGCGCTCCGAATGACCGACGATGACGTAACGCGCCCCGATATCCTTCAGCATCGCGGCGGAGATGTCGCCGGTGTGGGCACCGCTTTCCGCCGGATGGCAATCCTGCCCTCCGACCGCGACGTTCTCACCCAGGACCCCGCGACTGGCGGACAGGATCGTCGCCGGCGGACAGATCAGCAGGTCGCGGCGGTCGGCGAGGCCGTGGCCGGCAGCGTCCGCGATGCTCTTGAGTTCCGTCAATGCCGACAACTGCCCGTTCATCTTCCAGTTACCAGCGATCAGTGGCCGTGGCTTCATGTCGACATTTACTCCCTAGAGCGGTGCGCGGAGGGCGCGGACCTGATGGCGCATACCTATCATCGTCGGTCGGCAATATGCGAGGGAGCCGAGAAATCAATCGTCCAGCCTGCTTGCGCCCGCCCCGCGCTGTTTCCTATTAAGGCCTGAGAACGATAGATGCGCTGCTTCGCTTCGCCGCCGCGAAGGTCGAGCGGGCGAAGGGAGACGACGATGCTCAACACACTGCGAGGCAGCATTTCCGGGTGGACCGCGAAGATCCTCCTTGCCCTGCTCGTCGTCAGCTTCGCCGCCTGGGGTATTGGCGACGTATTTCGCGGCGATACGGCGACGACGGTGCTGACAGCTGGCAAGACCGAGGTTTCGCTGGAGGATTACGCTCTGGCCTACAATCGAGCCCAAGCCCGTCTGGCCCAGCAGATCGGCCGCCGTCCGACCGCGGAAGAATCCCAATTGTTCGGCATCGACCAAGGCGTCCTCAGCCAGCTCGTCGCCGGCGCCATGCTCGACGAACAGGGTCGTCGCATCGGCCTTGGCCTGTCGGAGGAGCGTCTGGCGCGTCTGATCGCGGACGACCCCTCGTTTCAGGACGCATCGGGAAATTTCTCGCGCAATGCGTTTCAGGCGGTCCTTTCCAACGCCCGCATCCGGGAGCGGGACTATATCCGCAGCCAGGAAGACGCCGCCATTCGCAGCCAGATCGTCGAGGCGATTTCGCAGGGCGGCAATACGCCCGTAACGTTCGAAACGGCGCTGGGCCTCTACAATGGCGAGCGCCGGACGGTCGATTATGTCAGCATGTCCCCCTCGACAGTGCCGCCGGTTGCCGATGCGTCGGACGACGTGCTGAAGGCCTATTTCGAGGAGAACAAGGCGAAATACGCCGCGCCCGAATACCGCTCCCTCGCGTACGCCACGCTAACGCCGGAAGTGCTGAGTGATCCGGCGACGATCACCGACGAACAGGTGAAGGCGGACTACGAGCAGAGCAAGGAGCGCTATACCACACCGGAGCGGCGCCAAGTCCAGCAGATCGTCTTCGCCGACAAGGCGGCCGCCGACACAGCCAAGGCCAAGCTGGACGACGGCGCGAGCTTCGAAGAGGTCGCCAAAGAGGCCGGACGGACCGTCGAAGACACCGACCTCGGTTTGGTATCCAAATCTGAAATTCCGGACGCGAAGATCTCCGACGCGGCGTTTTCGCTGGGCGAAGGGGCGATATCGGACGTTGTGGCCGGCGCCTTCGGCCCGGCGATCCTGCGCATTTCAAATATCCAGCCGGTGGGTGTGAGTCCGCTCGACGAGGTCTCGGACGAGATTCGCAAGGCTCTGGCGCTCGTCGCGGCGAACGACACCGCCGCAAGCGCCTACAATGCCTTCGAGGATGCCCGCGCCGGTGGCGCCAGCTTCGCCGAGGCAGCCAAGGCCGCGGGCATCACGGCTGAAACCGTTCCGGCGGTCGACAGCCAGGGCAACGGTCCCGACGGCGCGCCGGTCGCGGAGCTTCCGGCGGCGAAGGAGCTTCTGGCTGGCGCCTTCGAGACCGAGCCGGGATTCGACAATGTGCCGATCAACTTCGAATCGAACAGCTATGTCTTCTACGACGTCGTCAGTATCGACCCGGCGCGCGACCGCACATTCGACGAAGCACGCGATCGCGTGCTCGCCGACTGGAAAAACGATGAGACCCAGCGACTCTTGAGCGAAAAAGCCAATGCCTTGAAGGCCGAACTCGAGAGCGGTAAGAGCATGGACGACGTCGCGGCGGAAGCGGGCCTGCGCAAGCAGACGGCGGCGTCGATCACGCGGCAGTCTGGCGCGGCCGTTCTGGGTCAGGTCGGCGTCGCCGCGGCGTTCTCCGGTGGCGATGGAACGATCGCCACGGCGCGCGGCCGCGAGTCGGGCTCACAGGTCGTCCTGAAGGTTACCGAAATCGCTCCTCCCGCCGATCCGGCCGCGAACGTCGCGGCTGAGGAGCGCCAGCAGTTGAAGGGTATCTTCGAAAACGATCTCCTGCAGAGCTACGTGACGCTCCTGCAAAACGACACGCCGCTCAGCGTCAGTCTGGCCGCCATCGAAAACGCGAAGGCGATCGTCCGGTGAGCCAAAGTCTGAAACCCTTCATCGCCAAGGTCGCGGATGGTCAGTCCCTGACGCGATCCGAGGCGGAGGCCGCCTTCGCGGTGATGATGTCCGGCGAAGCGACGCCCTCGCAGATCGGCGGCTTCCTGATGGCGCTCCGCGTGCGCGGCGAGACCGTCGACGAGATGGCGGGTGCCGTCTCGGTCATGCGCGCTAACATGTCGCGGGTCGCGGCGCCGCCGGACGCCATCGACATCGTCGGCACGGGCGGTGATCACGCCGGCACGCTGAACGTTTCGACATGCTCGGCCTTCGTCCTCGCCGGGTGCGGTCTCGTCGTCGCCAAGCACGGCAACCGGGCTCTGTCCTCGAAATCTGGGGCGGCGGACGTGCTGGCCGCGCTCGGGGTCGACGTCGACCTGAAGCCGGATGCGATCTCGCGGGTGCTCGCCGATGCCGGCCTCTGCTTCATGTTCGCTCCGACGCATCACGCCGCGATGCGCTTCGTCGGTCCCAGCCGGGTCGAGCTCGGCACCCGGACGATCTTCAACCTGCTCGGGCCGATGTCGAACCCGGCGGGCGTGAAGAAGCTGCTGGTCGGAGTGTTCTCGCCGCAATGGCTGCTGCCGCTGGCGGAGACGCTGCGCGAATTGGGCACCGAATCCGCCTGGGTCGTGCATGGTGACGGGCTCGACGAAATGACCGTTTCGGGGACGACTGCGGTCGCGGTGCTCGAGGGCGGCGAGATTCGCACCTTCAGCGTCGAACCGGAGGATGTCGGGCTCCAGCGCTCGCCGCTGGCCGAGATCAAGGGCGGTGACGCGGCGGCAAACGCCGCGGCGCTCACGGCCGTTCTTGGCGGCGCCACGAACGCCTATCGCGACATCGTCTTGCTCAACAGCGCCGGCGCCCTGGTGATGGCCGGCAAAGCGGAGGATCTTCGCGGCGGCGTCGCAATGGCCACTGAGGCGATCGACAGCGGCCGGGCGCTGGCCGCCCTGGAGCGTTTGGCGGCGGCGACGCGCAAGTTCGGCGAGGCATCGACATGAGCGATATCCTGCAGCGCATCGAAGCTTACAAGCGCGACGAGATCGCCGCCGCCAAACAGCGCTCGCCGCTCGCCGATCTCGAAGCCTCGATCGATCCCTCGGATGCGCCGCGCGGTTTTACGAAAGCGATCCAGGCAAAGCACGCGGCCGGTGGCCTGGCACTCATTGCCGAGATCAAGAAGGCCAGCCCGTCGAAGGGCCTGATCCGGGAGGATTTCGATCCTCCCGCGCTTGCCACGGCGTATGAGCGCGGCGGCGCCACCTGTCTGAGCGTTCTGACCGACGCGCCATCCTTTCAAGGTGCGCCCGCCTATCTGACGGCGGCGCGTGCGGCGACCGCGCTGCCGGCGCTGCGCAAGGATTTTCTGTTCGACACCTATCAGGTGGCCGAAGCGCGCGCCTGGGGCGCGGACGCGATTCTGATCATCATGGCCGCTGTCGACGATGCGCTGGCGCGCGATCTGGAAGCCGCCGCCGAGCACTACGGCCTCGACATCTTGGTCGAGATCCATGACGAAGCCGAGGCCGAGCGCGCGCTGAAGCTCCGCACCCCGCTGATCGGCATCAACAATCGCAATCTTCGGACTTTCGAGACCAGCCTGGCAACGGCCGAGAAGCTGGCGGCGCTGGTGCCGGAGGACCGGATTCTCGTCGGCGAGAGCGGCATTTTCACCCATGCCGACTGCCTGCGCCTCGCCGATCGGGGCATCCGCACCGTTCTGGTCGGGGAAAGCCTGATGCGCCAGTCTGATGTGGAGGCGGCGACGCGCGTGCTGCTTGGCGCCACCCGCCAACTGGGGGCCTCGTCATGAGCGACACCAAGCAATCCGGGCTCACCCATCTCGACGCCGCCGGCGCTGCCTCGATGGTCGATGTCGGCGACAAGGCCGACAGCGTTCGGGTCGCAGAAGCCGAGGGTTTCGTCGCCATGCAGCCGGCGACGCTGGACCTGATTCTTGCCGGCGAAGCCAAGAAGGGCGACGTGATCGGGATTGCGCGGATCGCCGGAATTATGGCGGCCAAGCGCACGCACGAGCTGATTCCGCTTTGCCATCCGCTGATGCTTGAGAAGATTGGCGTCGAGATAACGCCGGATGCGACCCTGCCTGGTCTGCGCGTCACGGCGCTGGCCAAGGTCAGCGGCAAGACGGGCGTGGAAATGGAGGCGCTCACGGCGGTCTCCGTGGCCTGTCTGACGATTTACGACATGGCCAAGGCCGTGGACCGCTCGATGCGCGTGTCCGGCATCCGGCTGCTGTCGAAGTCCGGCGGCCGTTCCGGCGACTTCACGGCGGCCGCGTCGTGAGTCTGCTTCCCGTCGAGGAAGCCTATCGACGATTGGTGGGGAGCGCGGTGCCCCTCACCCGCACCGAGCAGCTGCCGTTGCTTCAAGCAGCTGGACGCGTTCTTGCCGAGGACGTCCTGGCCCGCCGCACCCAGCCGTCCTTCGATGCCTCGGCCATGGATGGCTACGCCGTCCGCGCCGAGGATGCGCAGTCGCCGTTCGAGGTCCTGCGGGTCGTCGGCGAATCCGCCGCCGGGCGCGCCTTCGACGGTCAGGTGGGACGCGGAGAAGCGGCGCGAATCTTCACCGGGGCGCCGGTGCCGCAAGGTGCGGATGCGATCCTGATCCAGGAAGACGCCCGCGTTGAAGTCGACGGCACCGTGCGGCCGACGGTTTCGCTTGAACCCGGCCAATTCATCCGGGCAGCCGGTATCGATTTCGCTGCGGGGGAGACGTTGTTGACCCGCGGCGCCCTGCTCACGCCCGGCGCCATCGCGCTTGCGGCGAGCTGCGGCTACCCCGCGCTGAAGGTTCTGGCGCGGCCGAAGGTAGCCATCCTCGCAACCGGCGACGAACTCGTGCTGCCCGGCGAGCCGCTCGGTCCCTCGCAGTTGGTCGCCTCCAACCCGTTCGGCGTCGCGGCGATGGTGGTCGCCGCCGGCGGCGATGCGATCGACTGCGGGATCGCTGGCGACGACGTTTCGACGATCGACGCGCGCCTGAGCGATTCCATTCGGGATCGGGCGGATGTCTTCGTCACGATCGGCGGGGCATCGGTTGGCGATCACGACCTGGTCGGCAAGGTGTTCGCCAACCGCGGCGTCGGACTCGACTTCTGGAAGGTCGCGATGCGCCCCGGCAAGCCATTGATGGCGGGGCGGCTTGGCGATCTGACGATCGTCGGACTGCCGGGCAATCCGGCCTCCTCCATGGTCGCGGCGAGGTTGTTCCTGGTTCCATTGGTGCGCCGGTTGGCGGGCCTTCCCGATCGCCAGCTCTACCGGCATGGGCTGCTCGGTGCGCCGATGCCTGAAAATGGCGCGCGGACCGACTTCGTCCGGTCGCGGCTGGAGGTTCGAGAAGACGGCGTCATCCGCATCATCCCGCTGCCCCGCCAGGATTCCTCCCTCTTGTCCACCTACGCGCAGGCCGACGCGCTGCTCGTGCGGGCTCCTTCGGCGGCTCCGGCGAGTGCGGGCGAGGCTTGCCGCTACGTCGTCCTCGACGAATGGAAGGGTCTTGCGGAACACAACTAGAACAGATAGGTTTGTTCAGGTTTTGTTTTAGGGAGTCGCCTCGATGCTGACACGCAAGCAGCACGACCTTTTGTCGTTCATTCACGAACGGCTGAGGGATAGCGGGGTGCCTCCCTCCTTCGACGAGATGAAGGACGCGCTGGAGCTTCGGTCGAAATCCGGCATTCATCGCCTGATTACCGCGCTTGAGGAGCGGGGCTTCATTCGGCGTCTGCCCAATCGCGCGCGGGCGCTGGAGATCCTCAAGCTGCCCGAAGCGATGCAGAAGGACCGCCCTGCCCCGGTCGGCCACGCCGGGTTTACGCCGAGCGTGATCGAAGGAAGCCGCGACGCGGCACGCAAGACGTCAGAGCCGATTTCCCGGCGCGCGACGACGAGACCGCCTGAACCGGCTACAGTCTCGATTCCGGTCATGGGCCGGATCGCGGCGGGCGTTCCCATTTCGGCGATCCAGCACATCACCCATTCCCTCGCCGTGCCGCCGGACATGCTCGGTGGCGGCGAGCATTATGCGCTTGAGGTCAAGGGTGATTCGATGATCGAAGCCGGAATTCTCGACGGCGACACGGTGGTGATTCGCCGCGCCGACACAGCGACGCCCGGGGAGATCGTCGTCGCGCTGGTCGACGAGGAGGAAGCGACGCTGAAGCGGTTTCGCCGCCGCGGCAATACGATCGCGCTGGAGGCCGCCAATCCGGCTTATGAAACGCGGATCTTCGGCTCCGAGCGGGTCAAGGTTCAGGGCCGGCTGGTCGGGCTCATCCGCAAATACTGAAGGCCGGACCAACAGTTGGCAACCGATCCCGCGGAGCCAACTCTCCGACCTGCGCCAGCTGCTGCTTGAGCCGCGAACCAGGCCGCGCCGCGCAGAGCCTTGACGGCGCCGCGAAGGAAGCGCGTGTGGATCGTTCCCGGGTCGGGGCGAGGTTTCGCGGTGTCCGGTTTGAATGGCCGCGACGTACCTTTCGATCATGTTCACCGGGTTTTCTTCTTGCCTCCCTTGCACCGGGCCCGTCGCGCAGGTATCTGCGTCCTCGGAGAGGTGGCCGAGTGGTCGAAGGCGCTCCCCTGCTAAGGGAGTATACGGGAGACCGTATCGAGGGTTCGAATCCCTTCCTCTCCGCCACTTCAGTCCTGTCCGACCCGGACACATAGGGGTAGTGTCCGCGCTGGTGGTGGAAAATCGGACGTCAGAAGGTGTGACGGAGGTGGCCACCGGAATGGCCGGCTAAGGTGGAGTTGCGAGACTTCAACCTGACCGGAGCACCCGATGACCGAGGACAGACTACCGCTAGCCGA
>DRFF01000059.1 GCA_011050685.1 Aurantimonas coralicida | reverse complement strand
GGCTGTCCACCAAATCGCACTCGCTCGCCGTCACGAACGGCCACTCTCCGTTTTGATGATCGATCTCGATCGCTTCAAGCGGATCAACGACACCAGGGGGCATCCGGCCGGCGACTTGGTGCTCAAGGCCATGGCGTCCGCCGGCAAACACATCCTGCGCCAATCCGACATCTTCGCGCGGCTCGGCGGCGAGGAGTTCGCCGTGCTCCTGCCCGAGACCGACGAGGAGCGGGCCATCGTTATTGCCGAACGATTGCGCCAAGCGGTAGCAAAAGCCCGGTTTGAGCACGATTGGGGGGAGCAGGGGCCGATCCCGTTTACCATCAGCATCGGCGTCGCTCCTTGTTTTAAGGACGACGCCGCGATCGAATACGCGCTCAAACGGGCCGACCGGGCGCTCTATGACGCCAAGCAGGACGGTCGCAACCGTGTCAAGGTCTGGTCACGGATGCCCGAGGCCAAAGCCTCGGGCGAGGTGCGTGCGGCAGGTTGACCGGTCTGGATATGGCCCAGTCGAAAGCGTGATTGCGCCTCAGGCGTAGCGGCTTTCGCGCTTGGCCTTGTCGACCGCCACGGCGCCGGCGCCGGATCCGGCGAGCACCAGGAAACCGCCGGCCAGCGCAATGTTCTTCATCAAAACGTTCGGCTCAGCGAGATGCGCCAAGAGACCGGTCGCCACGCAGAACGCCGCCAGCGCGATCGCCACGACGCGGGTCTGGAAACCGGCGAGGATCGCCAGGCCGCCGAACAGCTCGAACGCGCCGGTCAGATAGGCCATTGCGAGCGGGGCCGGAAAGCCAAGGCTCCCGAGATAGCCGGCAAAGCCTTCAGCACCGGTCAGTTTGCCGAAGCCGGCGACAATGAAAATGATCGACAGGAGGACCCGGCCGACGAGGATAAGGGTGGGGTTCATGCGAAAGACTCCGTCTGGCGGGAGAGGCCTGTGCCTCTCTCCATGTTCCGATGTCCCCAGGTAAACCAAGAGGGCGCCGAATACAGCCGGCCTGCAGCCGACGAAACGTCAACCAAAAGCGATACAATCAAAAACGAAGGGTGACGATCGGTCTGAGCTGCTCTTCCGCCGCCTTAGCCGGGGTGGATCATCGCCGCCGGATCGACGATGCGGTCGTAATCCGCCTCGGAGACGAGGCCACTGGCCACTGCTTCCTGGCGCAGGGTCGTGCCGTTCTGGTGCGCCGTCTTGGCGATCTTCGCGGCGTTGTCGTAGCCGATGGTCGGCGCCAGCGCCGTCACCAGCATCAGCGACTGTTCCATCAGGCTCCTGATCCGGTCCTCATTGGCCTCGATCCCGTCCACGCAATGTTCGGCAAAGCTCTCCATCGAATCCGCCAGCAGCCGGATCGAGGAGAGAACCGCGTTGGCGATCACCGGCTTGAAGACGTTGAGCTCGAAATGGCCCTGACTGGCCGCGACGGTGACGGTGGTGTCATGGCCGAAGACTTCGCAGGCGACCATGGTGATCGCTTCGGCCTGGGTCGGATTGACCTTGCCGGGCATGATCGAGGAACCGGGCTCGTTGGCCGGCAAATTCAGCTCGCCCAGACCGGAGCGTGGTCCGGAGCCGAGGAAGCGGATGTCGTTGGCGATCTTCATCAGATCGGCCGCCAGCGAATTGAGAGCCCCGTGGAAGAAGGTCAGCGCCCCGTGCGAAGCCAGCGCCTCGAACTTGTTCGTTGCGGTGCGGAACGGCTCGCCGGTGAGCGTGGCGATCTCGGCGGCGATCGCGGTGTCGAAGCCTTCCGGCGCGTTGAGGCCCGTGCCGACAGCGGTGCCGCCCTGCGCCAGCGCATAAACGCCGTCGAGGGCATCGCCGATCCGCTTCTTCGACAACTCCAAAGCCGCCGCGTAGCCGGAAAACTCCTGGCCGAGCGTCACCGGTGTCGCGTCCTGGGTATGGGTGCGGCCGATCTTGATGATCGACGCATATTCCTTGGCCTTTACGTCGAGCGAGGCGTGCAGCCGGTCCAGTGCGGGGAGCAGGCGCTCCGTCGTCTCGACGACCGCCGCGACATGCATGGCGGTCGGAAAGACGTCGTTGGACGATTGGCTCATATTGACGTGGTCGTTGGGATGGACCGGCTTTTTCGAGCCCATCGTCCCGCCGAGCGCTTCGATCGCGCGGTTCGAGATCACCTCGTTGACGTTCATGTTGGTCTGCGTGCCGGACCCGGTCTGCCAGACCACCAGAGGAAAGTGGTCATCGAGCTTGCCGGCAATGATCTCGTCGGCGGCTTTTTCGATCGCGTCGGCGACCCCGCCGTCGAGACGGCCCATGGCGGTGTTCACCCGCGCGGCCGCCTTCTTGACTGTGGCCAGCGCGACGATCAACGGCATCGGCTGGCGGTCGCCGCCGATCTTGAAATTGTTGCGCGAGCGTTCGGTCTGGGCGCCCCAATAGCGGTCGGCCTCGACCTCGATCGCGCCGATGGAATCGGTTTCGGTCCGGGTGCTCATCTCATGCCCTCGCTGCTCTGCCATGTCGTTGCGGCCTGCTTAGCTGGCGCGCGTCCGGATCGAAAGAGGCGTGGGCGGCGTAAAATCGGTTTAGATGGAGCCAGGGTTCGACGGGCAGCGGTGCTAGAACGAAAACGGGCGGATCGAAAGACCCGCCCATAGGATAGCGTGCTCTGGAGTGGCTACGCCGCCGGACAATGGGCGCCGGTGGCGACCCAAGCCTCGTAGAGCTGGCCGAACTGTTCCTGCGTGCCGGGGGCCGGTTCGCGGCCCTTGCCCGGGTTCCAGCCCCAGCCGACGAGATCGTCGGTCGCCATGTGCTCGACCAACTCGGCCAGGGTCTTGCCGCCATTGCGGTTCTCGTCCTTGATCTGCGCGCAGATCTCGCCGAGCGACTTGCCCTCCCACGCCATTTCGACCGGGGCGAGATGCCAGTTGGGATTGCCGGGGATCGACTGGATGTCCTCGGTCTGGGCGACGACCTCCGCGTTGTTCGGCCCATGGCAGGTGTTGCAGGTCATGCCGGGCGCGCCGAAATTGGCTTCGCCACGCACCACCGGCGGTTCGTGGATCGCCATGTCGTCACCTTGCAGCGGCGAGTCGCCACGCGGATGGCAGTTCACGCAACGGGGGTCCTGGAGCACTTTGCCGGTTTCCTCGAAGATGGCGATCGAGCGCTCCTTCTCATCGGCGATGGAATCGAAGTTGGCGACCGACTTCAGCGACCCGGTGTCTGTATCGGCTACCGCGGCCGGCGAGGCGGGCGCCTCGGACGCGCTGTCCTGGGCCAGGCCGGGTCCCGAACCCAGGATCAGGCTGGCGGTCAGAGCCATAGCGGCCCAACGGCCGGCCAGAATTTTTGATGCTGTCACTTTGAATATCCCGTTGTTCACGATGTCAGCGCCTTCACCAATGGCAATTGCCGCACCGGCTGGCCGGTCAAGCGACGCCAGGCATTGGCGACGGCCGGTCCGACCGGCGGCGTGCCCGGTTCGCCGACGCCGGTCGGCGCCTCGCTGGATTCGATGATCGCCACCTCGACCTCGGGCATCTCGTTGATGCGCAGCGACCGGTAGTCGTGGAAGTTGGACTGGACGATCTCGCCGCCCTCGCCGAGGGTGATCTGGTCGAAGAGGACCGCGCCGAGGCCATAGCCAATGCCGCCTTCCATCTGCGCGCGGATGATGTTGGGGTTGACGGCGACACCGCAATCGACGGCGCACCAGACCTTATGCACCCGTGGCTCGCCCCTCTCGCCGATCGAGACTTCGGCGACCTCGGCGACATAGGTATTGAAGGATTTGTGCACGGCGACGCCACGCTGGCGTCCGTCGGCGACGGGCGATCCCCAATCGGCAATCTCGGCCGCCTTGCGCAGGACATTGGCGCGACGAGGATCGTTCTGAAGCAGGGCGAGGCGACCCTCGACCGGGTCCTTGCCGGCCTTCTCCAGCAGTTCGTCGATGAACGTCTCGACGGCAAAGCCGGTATGACTGTGACCCACCGAGCGCCACCACAGCACCGGCACCGGAAGCTCGACATTGTAGGCCCGCACCCGCAGATTGGAAATCCCGTAGGGCATATCCGCGGCCCCTTCGACGGTGCTCTCGTCGAGGTCGGTCTTCTTCATGACCGACTGGCCGACGATCTGCTGGTCCCAGGCGACGATGTTGCCGTCCCGATCGATGGCGCCTTCCAGCGAATGCACGTAGATCGGCCGGTAGAAGCCGCCGCGAATGTCGTCCTCGCGGGTCCACATGTGTTTGATCGGCCGCGTCATGCCGGAGGCTTTGAACGCTTCCGCCGCTTCGCGCATGTAGGGAGATCCGAACTGCGCGCGTCGGCCGAAGCTGCCGCCGGCAAGCTGGGTGTTGACCCGCACCTTGGCCGGATCGACGCCGCACACGTCGGCGATCGCCGCCTTGTCCTGGCCGGGAAACTGCGAGCCGTTATAACAGTCGATCGAGCCGTCCTCGGCCTGGATCAGCACCGCGTCGAGCGGCTCCATCGGTGCGTGGGCGAGGAAGGGAAAGGTGATTTCCGAACGCAATGTGGTGATGCCGTCAGCGGACAAGGCGCTTTCGGTATCGCCATTGTTGGTCGCTTCAAGGCCCTCACTTGCGAGCAGCTTGCGATAATCGGCGTAGATCGCCTCGCTGGAGCGCGTCTCCGCCGCGCTGAGATCCCAGTCGATCGTCAACGCCGCCCGCCCTTTAAGCGCGGCAAAGGTGTTTTCGGCGAACACCGCGACGCCTTGCGTGATCTGCTTGACGTCGACGACGCCGGGAACCTTGCGGGCCTCGGTATCGTCAAAGCTCTTCACCGTTGCGCCGAAATGCGCGGGGTGAGCGACCATGGCGATCAGCATGTCGTCGGCCAGCACGTCGAGCGTGAACACTGCCTGACCATTGGTCTTTTCCGGCGTGTCGAGTTTTGGCCGGTCGGTGCCGATCAGCACGAAATCCTTCGGGTCTTTCAGCACGGGATCGGCCGGCGCCTCCATGGTGGCGGCTTTCTCGGCCAGTTCGCCGAAGCCGGCCTCCTTGCCCGACGCTTCGTGCCGGATGCGCCCCTTTGCGACGGTGATCTCTCCGGCCGAAACGCCCCATTCCTCGGCGGCCGCGGCCACCAGCATCGCCCGCGCGGTGGCGCCGGCCTTGCGCATCTGTTCGTAGGAATTGGCGATCGCAGTCGAGCCGCCGGTTCCCTGAATGCCGAAGGCCAGATTGGCGTAGAGTTCGTCATTCGCAGGGGCGGCCGCGACCCGCATCTGGCTCCAATCGGCGTCAAGTTCCTCGGCCACGAGCGTGGTCAGGCCCGTATAGGGACCCTGGCCGAACTCGATATGCTTCGACAGCACGGTGACGACGCCGTCCGGCGCGATGCGCACGAACGCATTGAGATCCTGAACCGGTCCCGCCGCGCCGGCCGGCGCGCCTTGCAGCAAGGAAGCCGCGGCTCTGCCACGCATCGCGAGGCTGACGCCAATCACAAGGCCGGCGCCGGCGAGGAAGCCGCGCCGTGTCGTTTGGATGCTCTGAATATTCATGGGTCAGCCCTCCAGCTTCGCGGCGGCGTCATGGGTCGCCTGTCGGATGCGAACATACGTGGCGCAACGGCAAATGTTGCCGGCCATCGCGTTGTCGATGTCCTCGTTGCTCGGCTTGGGATTGAACTGCAGCAGTGAGACAGCCGACATGATCTGGCCGGACTGGCAATAGCCGCATTGGGGCACGTCGATCGCCGTCCAGGCGGCCTGGATCGCTTCGGCCTCACGACCCTCGGCCCCTTCGATGGTGGTGACGCTGGAGCCGTCGACGGTAGAGATCGGGGTAATGCAGGAGCGGCGGGTCATGCCGTCGAGGTGGACGGTGCAGGCGCCGCATTGGGCGATGCCGCAGCCATATTTCGTGCCGGTCAGTTTTTCCGCGTCGCGGATCACCCAGAGTAGCGGTGTGTCGGGATCGCCGTCGAACGTCTTCTCTTCGCCGTTAAGCGTGAAATTGATCAAGCAAGCCTCCTTGCGGTTGCTGAAAGGGAGCGGCCGGAGATCACATGCGACCGAAAATTAGCATTTGCTAAAACTTAGCCGCGGCCTTGCGCGAGACAAGTGCAGCTACGTGGCCGAAAAGGGGAACTCTGTGTTCACCTGTGGCCGCTGGGCGGATCCACTGACGGCAACCACGGGCATGGTGGGCGGGGCGGTCCTCGCCGACGTCGGCGAAGGGGCCGAAACAAAAGGGCCGCTCCAGCGTCGGAGCAGCCCTCGATGTCAAGTCCGGTGCGACCAATGGTCACTTCACCTGGTCGCGCACCGCATCCTTGACCTTGCCGTAGTTCTTCTGAGTCTTGCCCTCAGCCTGATCAACCTCGCCTTCGGCCTCCAGCCGCTCGTTACCGACGGCTTTGCCCGCTGCTTCCTTGAGCTTGCCACCGATTTCCTTGGCGCCGCCCTTGATCTCGTTCTTGTCGACCATGATTCCATTCCTTCCGGAAAAATAGTCCGGCGAACTGCCGGGCTTCGGGAAAGAAACTTTGTTCAGGCCGCACCGTTCCATCGAGCCGGGCGAAAAGTCGTTCGCCGGGGTGGGTAACAGAAAAAGGGCCCGGCGATGCCGAGCCCTTCCAGATTGTCGCAGTGCGCGATGCTGACCTTCGGCGAAGCCTGACGGCTTCTTAGAAGTCCATGCCGCCGCCCAAAACCGGGCTTGCCCGGTTTTGGCACTTTGGAGTGATGGGCGGCTTGATGGTCTTCAACGAAGCCTGACGGCTTCTTAGAAGTCCATGCCGCCCATGCCGCCCATGCCGCCGGGCATTCCGCCGCCCATGCCGCCGCCGGCCGAGTCCTTCTTGGGAGCCTCGGAGATCATCGCCTCGGTGGTAACGAGCAGGCCGGCGACCGAAGCCGCGTCCTGCAGCGCCGAGCGCACGACCTTGACCGGATCGACGATGCCCATCTGGATCATGTCGCCATATTCGCCGGTCTGGGCGTTGTAGCCGAAGGTCACCGACGAATTGTCGAGGATCTTGCCGACGATGATGGAGCCTTCGGCGCCAGCATTGGTGACGATCTGGCGAAGCGGAGCCTGGAGCGCGCGGCGCACGATGGTGATGCCGGCTTCCTGGTCCTGGTTCTCGCCCTTGATCGTCAGGGCGTTGGAGGCGCGCAGCAGAGCGACGCCACCACCGGCAACGATACCCTCTTCGACGGCCGCGCGGGTGGCGTTGAGCGCGTCGTCGACGCGGTCCTTCTTTTCCTTGACCTCGACCTCGGTCGCACCGCCGACGCGAATGACCGCGACGCCGCCCGCCAGCTTGGCGAGACGCTCCTGCAGCTTCTCCTTGTCGTAGTCCGAGGTGGTCTCCTCGATCTGGCCCTTGATCTGGCCGACACGGGCCTGGATCTGCTCCTTCTCACCGGCACCATCGACGATGGTGGTGTTTTCCTTGGTGATCGAGACCTTCTTGGCGCGGCCGAGCATGTCGAGCGTGACATTCTCGAGCTTGATGCCGAGGTCCTCGGAGATGACCTGACCACCGGTGAGGACAGCGATGTCCTCGAGCATCGCCTTGCGGCGATCACCGAAGCCCGGCGCCTTGACGGCGGCGATCTTCAGGCCGCCACGCAGCTTGTTGACGACGAGCGTGGCCAGAGCCTCGCCCTCGACGTCCTCGGCGATGATGATCAGCGGCTTGGACGACTGCACGACGGACTCGAGCACCGGCAGCAGCGCCTGGAGGTTGGAGAGCTTCTTCTCGTGCAGGAGGATGTAGGCATCCTCGAGCTCGGCGACCATCTTCTCCGGGTTGGTCACGAAGTAAGGCGACAGATAGCCGCGATCGAACTGCATGCCCTCGACGACTTCGAGCTCGGTCTCGGCGGTCTTGGCTTCCTCGACCGTGATGACGCCCTCATTGCCGACCTTCTGCATGGCAGCAGCGATCATCTCGCCGATTTCCTTCTCGCCATTGGCCGAGATGGTGCCGACCTGAGCGACTTCGTCCGAGGTCTCGATCTTGCGAGCCGAGGCCTGCAGAGCTTCGACGACCTTGATGACGGCCATGTCGATGCCGCGCTTGACGTCCATCGGGTTCATGCCGGCGGCAACCGACTTGCCACCCTCGCGAACGATCGCCTGGGCGAGAACCGTCGCGGTCGTGGTGCCGTCACCGGCCTTGTCGTTGGTCTTCGAGGCCACTTCGCGCACCATCTGGGCGCCCATGTTCTCGAACTTGTCCTCGAGCTCGATCTCCTTGGCGACGGTGACGCCGTCCTTGGTGATGCGCGGCGCGCCGAAGGACTTGTCGATGACGACGTTACGACCCTTGGGGCCGAGGGTCACCTTCACCGCGTCGGCGAGGATGTCGACGCCGCGCAGCATGCGTTCACGTGCGTCGCGGCCGAATTTTACTTCTTTAGCTGCCATGGTCTTAATTCTCCCGGGCGCGCCATCGAAGGCCGCGCCGTTTGAAGTTTCTTGGAATGTCGTTGTGGAACGTCGGCTCAGGAGCCGTCGCTCGTCTTCAGCCGACGATACCCATGATGTCGGATTCCTTCATGATCAGAAGGTCTTCGCCGTTCAGCTTGACCTCGGTGCCCGACCATTTGCCGAAGAGGATGCGGTCGCCGGACTTGACGTCGAGCGGAACGACCTTGCCGGACTCGTCACGCGCGCCGGAGCCGACGGCGATGATCTCGCCTTCCTGGGGCTTTTCCTTCGCCGTGTCCGGAATGATGATCCCGCCAGCGGTCTTGGCTTCGGATTCCACCCGGCGTACGACGACGCGATCGTGCAGGGGACGGAAATTCACAGCTGCCATGTTCGTTGAACCCTTCGTTGAACGAATACGGCCGGACCCAGAACGGGACCCGGCTCGAAGAATTTGGCACTCACCAATGGAGAGTGCTAACGACGAGGGAGATAGGGTGGCGAGCGACGCGATGTCAAGATGTCGGAGACGGCGGACGACAGGATTTTTATGCTGGCCAAGCCGGATAGGGCTCGTCTCGCGTGCCGCCGGCCCAGCTGGCCAGTGCCTTGACCCGTCGGCGGACCCCCTCTATCGCCTCGGGCGATCAGTTGAAAGACAACGGGCCGTCGATGGACATCACCACTCCCGGTAATTCCGGCATCAGTCGCAAGATAAAGGCTCTGGCCGAGATTTCCACCGGCTACGACGCGCTGTTCTGCGACGTATGGGGCGTCGTCCACAATGGCGAGCGCAAGCACCCGGCCGCCGAAGCCGCCTTGACGGAGGCGCGCGGGGCCGGCGCCAAGGTGGTTTTGTTGACCAATTCACCGCGGCCGTCGGCTAGCGTGATCGACCAACTCGATGCGCTGGAGTTTTCGCGCGACACCTATGACGCGGTCGTCACCTCCGGCGACGCCACCCGCGCGCTGATCGCGGAGACCGGCGGGCCGGTCTTCCATCTCGGCCCGGCCCGGGACATCGAGCTGTTCGACGGACTGGGCGTCGAGCGGGTCGACGAGGCGGACGCGGCGGTGGTTGTGGCGACCGGCCTTTACGACGACGAGACGGAAACGCCCGCCGACTATGGCGACCTGCTGTCCCGGATGCATTCCCGTGGCCTGCCGATGATCTGCGCCAATCCCGACCTCGTCGTGCATCGCGGCGACCGGTTGATCTACTGTGCCGGCGCGCTGGCGCGTGAGTATGCCGCCCTCGGGGCTATGGTCCATCTCGCCGGCAAGCCGCATCGGCCGATCTACGACGTCGCGACCCGGGTGGCCGGCATGTCCGATCGCGCGCGCATTCTCGCCATCGGCGACGGCCTGATGACCGACATCAAGGGCGCCAACGATTTCGGTATCGATGTGCTGCTGATCACCGACGGCGTCCATGGCGACGAGTTCGGCGGACCGGACCCCGACCCCGAGGCGGTCGCGCGGGTCTTGCGCGAACGCGGTCTCCACGCCCGCACTTTCATGGCGGCGCTGGCATGACGAATGGCGCCGCGCTGCGGCTTGGCGGCATCGCGGACATTCCCGAGAGCCTTGCCGGCTGCGTCGTCGCGGTCGGCAATTTCGACGGCGTCCATCGCGGCCACCAGGCGGTGCTCGCGGTCGCGCGCGAATTGGCCGAGGCCGAGGGCCGGCCGCTCGTCTGCCTCACCTTCGAGCCGCATCCGCGCACGGTCTTCCGTCCCGACCTGCCAGTTGCGCGACTGACCCCGGCGCCAATGAAAGCGCGGCTGCTCGGAGCGCTTGGGTTCGACGCCGTGGTCGAGCAGCCCTTCGACCGGGCCTTTGCCGCGCTGGAGCCGGAGGCCTTCGTCGAAACCGTTCTCGTCGATTGCCTGAAATCCCATCATGTCGTCGCGGGGTTCGACTTTCACTATGGCGCCAAGCGCGGCGGCACGCCGCAGACGCTTGCCGAGTCGGGCCCGCGCCACGGCTTCGGCGTGACGCTGGTGCCGGCTTTCGCCGACGAGGGCGGAGAAACAGTCTCGTCGAGCCGCATCCGCGCGCTGCTCGAAGCCGGCAAGGTCGCGGAAGCCGCCGGCCTGTTCGGCTATCGCTGGACCATCCGCGGCGAGATCGTCCACGGCCACAAGCTCGGCCGCAGCCTCGGTTATCCGACCGCCAATCTGGTGCTTGAGCCCGACGAGATGCTGAAACACGGCATTTATGCCGTGCGCCTGCGCCGCGCCGATGGGGCGTTGCATGACGGCGTCGCCAGCTTCGGCCGCCGCCCGACCTTCGACAATGGCGCGACATTGTTCGAGACGTTTCTGTTCGACTTTTCCGGCGATCTCTATGGCGAAACCGTCGACGTTTCGATCTTCGCCTTTTTGCGCGGCGAGGCCCGCTTCGAGAGCGCCGAGGCCCTTGTTACCCAGATGGACCGAGATGCCGAAGAGGCGAAGGCGGTACTCGCCGGCGTGGCGCCGCTCTCGCCGCTGGACAACGCCATTTCCTTCTGACAAAGCCGCCAATGACGCCACAGCCTGCGGCGGGTTGGAGGAGCGGTCAGATTATATATGTGCTTGAAAGCATATGGGTTCGAGTGCATAATATGCGGCATGGTTTGGGCCGTCAGCTTTCACGGCGAATTTGCGGACGAGTTTGGCGAATTCGCCGATGGGGTGAAGATCGAACTGGCGGCGATCATTGGCCTGCTGGAAGAGTTTGGCCCGGCGCTGAGTCGTCCCCATGCCGATACGCTGAACGGATCGAAGCACGCCAATATGAAGGAGCTTCGTTTTAAGGCGGATAATGGTGTGTGGCGGGTCGCCTATGCATTCGACCCTGAAAGAAAAGCCATTCTGCTCGTCGGCGGCGACAAGTCCGGATCGAACGAGAAGCGCTTTTACAAGAAGCTCCTGACGATAGCCGACAGGCGGTTTGATCAGCATCTCGATGAATTGAAAGGAGGTTCGCCATGACGGTTTCGGCAAAGCATGTCTTTGCAAGACACATGACGGCCGAGCAAAGGAAGCAGGCAGAGGCCCGCTCGAAAAACCTGATCGCCGAATACAAGACGCTTCAGGAGCTGCGCAAAGCACGTGAAATGACCCAGGTCCGCCTTGCGGAGATCTTGGGCGTCACCCAGGATAATGTCTCGCGCCTGGAAAAGCGTTCGGACGTGCTTCTGTCGACACTGCGCAGCTATATCGAAGCGATGGGCGGCGAACTGGATCTGGTCGTCACGTTTCCCGACCATCCCCCCGTTCATCTGGATACGTTGAGCGGTCACGATGAGCGCTCAACCTCGCGATGACGGTCGCTTGAGACGAACAGCGCGTCGCAATGTGTGCGTCTGCGGTCCGATCTACCCGCGAAGAGGCCGCGTTGGTCTTGGCGCCGGAGCCGACACCATAATCGGCGAGCGAGCGGCCGGCGGAGAGAACCATCCGGACAAGCGTTTGCGCTTGCCGCCCTTCGGACCCTCTTCATCGTCGGGAAAGCGCCCGTTGAGCATGATCACCATGCCGATCTGGACGCTGGAAAAGGTCAGGCCGAGGAAATAGATGACCAGCCCGATCGCCAGCGGGCCGGAATCTGATCGGGCGATCGTCGTTCCGAATCCACCGATATCGGCAAGCGCCAGCACGGCGACGAAGAACGCGGCGGCACAAAAGCCGATCAGCGCGTTGCGGGCGAGAAAGCGAAAGAGATGGGGCATCGCGACCTCTGTCTATCTGGCAATTAGATAGTGATTCCGGAGTGCGGCGTCCAAATTATGTCTTTCGGCCTTGGAGCCAGCGCCAGTCTCGGCGCTTGAGGCTGTCCATCGCGCCTGCCTTTCCTTCGCTTGCCGGACTTGCTAAAGGCTCGGACCATGCTCAGTCCGCGCGCGCATTCCGTTTTCATACGAATTAGCCGCCCGGCCTTCTGACCGGCTCGGCCGGGGAGGGTCCGGGTTTGCCGGCCGCCGCGCCACCACCGCTTTTTTCCTTTGTGCCGTGCTTTGATCGCGGCGGACGACATGGCTGACATCATGAGCGACACCAAGACGACAGATTCCGACGGCTCCGTCGATTATTCCAAGACGCTGTTCCTGCCTGAGACCGATTTTCCGATGCGCGCCGGCCTGCCCAAGGCCGAGCCGGAATGGATCGCCAAATGGGACGGCATGGATCTCTACGGCACCTTGCGCAAGGCCTCGGAAGGCCGGCCGAAATACGTGCTGCATGACGGGCCGCCCTACGCCAATGGCAACCTGCATATCGGTCACGCGCTCAACAAGATCCTCAAGGACGTCATCACCCGCTCGTTCCAGATGCGCGGCTACGACGCCAATTACGTTCCCGGCTGGGACTGCCACGGCCTGCCGATAGAGTGGAAGATCGAGGAGCAGTACCGCGCCAGGGGCAAGAACAAGGACGAGGTGCCGGTCAACGAGTTCCGCAAGGAATGCCGCGACTTCGCCGCCCATTGGGTGGGGGTGCAGACCGAGGAATTCCGCCGCCTCGGCGTCGAGGGCGACTTCAAGGACCCGTATCTGACCATGGCCTATGGGGCCGAGTCGGTGATCGCCGGCGAACTGCTGAAATTCGCCATGTCCGGCCAGCTTTATCGCGGCTCCAAGCCGATCATGTGGTCGGTGGTGGAAAAGACCGCGCTGGCCGAGGCCGAGGTCGAGTACCACGACCACGAAAGCGATACGGTTTGGGTGAAGTTTCCGCTCGGAACTGTTGAAAGGGTCGGGCTCGATACATCGAACGATCACGAGTTGATGCGGTCCTCAATCGTCATCTGGACGACAACACCTTGGACCTTGCCCGGCAACAGGGCGATCGCATTCAGCCCGCGCATCGCCTATGGCCTCTACGAGGTTACCGCGCCGGATGAAGTCGACAATCCGCGCTGGGCGAAGCGAGGCGAAAAGCTGATCCTCGCCGACGCGCTCGCGGCTGACGTTTTCGCCAAAGCGCGCGTTCCAGAAGGAGGGTATCGCAAGGTTTCTGACGTTCTAGCGTCCGATCTGACCGGTGTGTCATGCGTACATCCCCTCGCCGGCCTCGGCGGTGGCTACGAGTTTGATGTCCCTCTCCTTGAAGGCGAACACGTCACCGACGAGGCCGGTACGGGCTTCGTCCATACGGCGCCCGGCCACGGCCGCGAGGATTTCGACGCCTGGATGGCCGCCCGCCGCGATCTCGAAGCGCGGGGTATCGACACGGCGATCCCGTTCACCGTCGACGATGACGGCTTCTACACCAAGGACGTGCCGGGTTTCGGGCCGGACGCCGAGGGCGGTCCCGCGCGCGTGATCGACGACAAGGGCAAGAAGGGCGACGCCAACAAGCGGGTCATCGCGGCGTTGATCGAGCGGAACAATCTGCTCGCGCGCGGCCGTCTGAAGCACCAGTACCCTCATTCATGGCGGTCCAAGAAACCGGTGATCTTCCGCAACACCCCGCAATGGTTCATCCGGATGGACAGGCCAATCCTCAAAGCTTTGGAGCAGCGGAATGCTTTAGCTGCAGCGTACGCTCATGGACTAGAGTCGGTTGAATATAAAAGTCAGCTCGAAAAATTTGAGCAATGGCTAGCTCGTGGCGAGCCGGAGACTCTGCGAGATTACGCCCTCAAAGCGATCGACGCCACCCGCTTCGTGCCGGCCTCCGGCCAGAACCGGCTGCGCGGCATGATCGCCGACCGGCCGGACTGGGTGCTGTCCCGCCAGCGTGCCTGGGGCGTGCCGATCTGCGTCTTCGCCGACGAGAACGGCGAGATCCTCAAGGACGAGGCGGTGAACGCCCGTATCCTGGAAGCCTTCGCGGTCGAGGGCGCCGACGCCTGGTTCGCCGACGGCGCCAAGGAACGCTTCCTCGGCAACGAACACGATTCGCAGAAGTGGACGATGGTCCGCGACATCCTCGACGTGTGGTTCGATTCCGGCTCGACCCATGCCTTCTGCCTGGAGAAGCGGCCCGACCTGAAATGGCCGGCCGACCTTTATCTCGAAGGCTCCGACCAGCATCGCGGCTGGTTTCACTCCTCGCTGCTGGAATCTTGCGCCACCCGCGGCCGGGCGCCCTATGACGCGGTGCTGACCCATGGCTTCGTCATGGACGAGGAGGGGCGCAAGATGTCCAAATCCCTCGGCAACGTCGTCACCCCGCAGGACGTCATCAAGCAGTCCGGCGCCGACATCCTGCGGCTGTGGGTGGTCAGTTCCGACTATTCGGAGGATCTGCGGCTTGGCAAGACGATCCTGCAGACCAACATCGACAGCTACCGCAAGCTGCGCAACACCATGCGCTGGATGCTCGGAACGCTCGCCCACGACACCGGCGAGACGGTGCCGCTGGCCGAGATGCCGGAGCTGGAGCGGCTGATGCTGCACCGGCTCGCCGAGCTCGACGAAGTGGTCCGCAAGGGCTACGACGGCTTCGATTTCAAGCGGATCAGCCGGGCGCTGCTCGATTTCGTCGTGGTCGAGCTGTCGGCCTTCTACTTCGATATCCGCAAGGATTCGCTCTATTGCGATCCGCCCTCGGCGGTCCGCCGCAAGGCCGCGCTGCAGGTCGTGCGGACGCTGTTCGACCATCTGGTCACCTGGCTCGCGCCGATGCTGCCCTTCACCATGGAGGAGGCGTGGCTGTCGCGTTATCCGGAGGCGCGGTCGGTGCATCTGGAATCCTTCCGCGATGTCGATCCGGCCTGGCGCGACGATGCGCTCGCCGCCCGCTGGCAAAAGCTGCGCCGCATCCGGCGGGTCGTCATGGGCGCACTGGAGGAACAGCGACGCGCAAAGACCATCGGATCGTCGCTGGAGGCCGCGCCTGTCGTCCATCTCGACGACGCCGATCTGCGCGCGCTGGCCGCGTCCGTCGATTTCGCCGAGATCGCTATCACCAGCGGCCTCGAAATCTCCGGCGAGCCGGCGCCGGAGGGCGCCTTCCGCCTGGCCGACACGCCCGGCATCGCCGTCATCTTCCGCAAGGCGCAAGGGATAAAATGCGCCCGGTCCTGGAAGATCACCGACGATGTCGGATCGGATCCGCAATTCCCCGACGTTTCGGCGCGCGACGCGGCGGCCTTGCGGGAATTGGGCGTGACCCCCGCGCGCGTCCTCCAGGAGACCCCAGGGTTCTCGGTAGGCTCGTGAATTGCGCCGGTGGACGGCTCTCCCATCGAAGATGGCGGGGTAAAACTGCCAACCGCGCTTGCGCGGTGATGGAGAGCGGCTTAAAAATGCGCCCGGAATTCGCCTGAATTTCGTGGCATGCGCGGGCCGCGTCCGGCGACTGCCGGCCGCCGCCCCTCCGCTGACATGAGGGCGGCAAATTCGGCTAGGGGGCCGTATCGTATGACGAAGACAGTTCGATTCGCGTTTCACGCGATGGCCATCGGCGCGGTCGCGCTGGCCCTCTCCGGCTGTCTCGGACCAACCTACGGCACCGGCAAGTCGCAGGGCGAGACGCTGTTCGACGATCTCAACAACATGGTTTCCATTGGGGGCAGCAGCGATGCCGCCCAGATTGCCTACGCCCCGCGACCAGAACTGGTGAAGCCCGACAACACCAGCATTTTGCCGCCGCCGCAGGCAGCCCGCAACACGACTGGCGATCCCAACTGGCCGGAATCGCCGGAGCAGCGCGCAGCACGCCTGCAGGCGGCCGCCTATCAGGGCGATGGCCCGGTGCCGGCCGACGTTGCGACGGCCCGCAAGGAAGGCGTGACCCAAGCCTATCTCGATCGCACGCGCGGTGACGGCTACGAATTCGGCAAGGACAGGCGCGACACCACGCTTTCGCCTGAAGAGCTTAAAAGTCGCGGCGAACTCATCAGCCAGCGTCAGCGCGACAGTCAGCAGGGAAGCGCGACCCAACGCAAATATCTGAGTGAGCCGCCGGTCGCCTATCGCAAGCCGTCGGCCACCGCTCCGGTTGGCGATCCGGGCGAGGACGAGAGCGTCAAGGAGCGGAGGATGCGCGGCAGCGACAGCAGCCTCGGTTCGAAAATCCGCAACCTGCTGCCGTTCTGATTACCGGGGCGGGACACCCCGGTCGTAGCAGGCTATTGCGTTGCGCGACGTGCCGGTCTCAGCGTCTGGCGCGGAAAAAATCCCGCAGGATCGTTGCGCTCGCACTTTCCGCGATGCCCGCATAGACCTCCGGCGCATGATGGCAGGTGGGCTGACTGAAGAAACGCGGACCTGCCTCCACGGCGCCGCCCTTCGGGTCGCTGGCGCCGAAATAGAGCCGCCGGATTCGCGCGAAGGAGATCGCCGCGGCGCACATGGCGCAGGGCTCCAGCGTTACATAAAGATCGCACGCCGGCAGCCGTTCCGAGCCGAGCGCCGTCGCGGCGGCGCGGATGGCAAGGATTTCGGCATGGGCGGTCGGATCGTTGCGTTGGCGCGTTTCGTTGCCGGCCCGGGCGAGGATTTCGCCGTTCTGCACCAGCACGGCGCCGACCGGCGTCTCGCCGCGTTCGGCCGCGTCGCGGGCTTCCTGGAGCGCGACATCCATGAAATTCTGACTGGCCACCGTCGGGTTCCTCTCGCTCCAGGGGTGACGACCTGTTAGAGCGATCCACGGCCGGTGCGCGGATCGACTTGAAGCTCGTCGCGCCCTTCGCCGCGCCGCAGACCGGTTTTTCCAGCCGATCCGGCATGCCGGACAAAGCACATATTATTCGATCTGAGGGGTCCCCGAGGCCAGGGTCCGCCGCAGCAAAGGCAATGGCATGAGCGATACGACGAACGGCGACGACAGGAAAGGCCGCGGCCGCAAACCGGGTGACGGCGGCGGTGCGCGTGGTGGCAAGCCTGGCGGCGGCGGCGAAAAGCGCCCCTTCCGGCCGCGCGCCGAGGCTAAGACTGGCGATCGGCCGGATGCCGGCAAGTCACGCGGTGACCGCCCCTCGTCGGAGAAGCCACGGCCGGGCCGCGCCGGTGGCGCTGGCGCGGACGGCGAGCGCAAGCCCTTCACGCCGCGCAGCCGCGGAATGGCCTCCCATGGCGGGCCACGAAGCGAGAGCGGCGACGGCGCGGCGTCGAAGCCGCGCAGCTACGGACAACTCGCGCATGATTCCGGGAGAGCCGAGCGCAAGCCAAGGCCTGCGGACAAAGAGAGACGGCCACCACGGACGGATCGTCCTGCGAGCGCCGACGCGGAAGCGACGATGCCGGGCAAGATGCGGATCGCCCGACGGCTGGCGCGGGCGGGGATCGCTTCGCGCCGCGACGCCGAGGGCATGATCGCCGACGGACGGGTGCGGGTGAACGGCAAGCTGCTCGACACGCCGGCGCTGGACGTGACCGCCGCGGATCGGATCGAGATCGACGGCGCACCGCTGCCGGCGATCGAGCGCACGCGGTTGTGGCTGTTTCATAAGCCGGCGGGGACGGTCACGACGAACCGCGATCCGGAAGGGCGTCCGACCGTTTTCGAGCGGCTGCCGAAGGATATGCCGCGCGTCCTCACTGTCGGCCGGCTCGATATCACCACCGAGGGCCTGCTGCTCCTGACCAATGACGGTGGTCTGGCGCGCATCCTCGAACTGCCCGCGACCGGGTGGCTGCGCCGCTATCGCGTCCGCGCCCATGGCGCGATCAATCAGGCGCGCCTCGACGAGCTGCGTCAGGGCATTGCCATCGACGGCGTCTTCTATGGCGCGATCGAGGCCAGTCTCGATCGCGAGCGGGGCTCCAACGTCTGGCTGACGCTGGGCCTGCGCGAAGGCAAGAACCGCGAGGTCAAACGCGTCCTCGCGCATCTCGGCCTGGACGTGAACCGCCTGATCCGGCTCTCCTTCGGCCCCTTCCAGCTCGGCGATCTCCCCGAAGGCTCGGTGCAGGAGATCAAGGGACGGACGCTGCGCGACCAGCTTGGTGACCGCCTGATCGAGGAGGCCGGAGCCGACTTCGACGCGCCTGTCGCCAAGCCCTTCTCCAACAAGCCGGTCGAGGCCGAACAGCCGAACGAGGATTTGCGGCCGATCAAGCGCGGCGACTGGATTTCCGCCAGCGAAACGGCGCCGAACAAGAAGCGCGCCCGTGAGGCCAAGCGCGAGGATGCCCTCGGCCGCCTGGACACGCGCGCACCGCGTCCGCAGCGCGGCGAACGGCCGGACAGGCCGGAGCGCGGTGGTGCCGGCAAGCGCTTCGACGGTCCGAAGAAGCCCTATGGCGATCGCGGCGCGGCATCTGCCGATGGCGACAAGACGGCGGCCAAGAAGCCGTTCGGGGAAGGCAAGCGTTCGGCCAATGTCTGGATGGCGCCGGGCGCGCGGCCACAGGGCACGAAGAAGGGGCTGGCGGCTCAGGAGCGGCCGCAGCGCCGGGGACCGGGAGGCAGGGGGAGGTCGCCCGCCGGCGCCGGCTCGACAGGGCGGGAGGGCGGCGACAAACCGCGCGGCCCGCGACCGCCGCGCAAGGGCTGAGCCGCGATGCGCATCGTCGGGGGGGAATTTCGCGGCCGCCGCCTGGCGACACCGAAGACCGACGCGATCCGCCCGACCACGGATCGCAACCGCGAGGCCCTGTTCAACGTGCTGGCCCACAGGGGCGGCTTCACCCTTGATGGGTGCCGGGTGCTCGATCTGTTCGCGGGTACCGGCGCGCTGGGGCTGGAGGCCCTCTCGCGCGGCGCTCGCTTTTGTCTCTTCATCGAGGAGGGTGTCGAGGGAAGGGGGCTCGTGCGCAAGAATGTCGAGGCCTTCGGGCTGCAGGGGCGATCGAAGATCTTTCGGCGCGATGCGACCCGGCTCGGCGGCGTCAGCACGATGGAGCCGTTCTCCTGTCTCTTTGCCGATCCGCCCTACGGCAAGCGGCTCGGCGAGGCGGCGCTGGTCTCCGCCCGCGATGGCGGCTGGCTGAAGCCGGGCGCGCTCGTAGTGGTCGAGGAGGCGGTCTCCGCCCCATTCGAGACCCCGGACGGCTTCACGCTCGAAGAAGAGCGGGCCATGGGCGAGACGATTTTGCGCTTTCTGGTGGCCGCGTCCGGCTCCTCGTCCCTGAATCCGGCGACCTAACTAAACCGTAATTGGTCACGATTCCTGCGATCCGCCATAGTCCGGGCGTCCCTGACCAGACGCATTGAACGAGGATCAGACCGAACGATGAAGCTTTTCTCGCGCCAGATCGGCTTGCCGGCTCTCGCCGTCGCCTTCGCTTTGCCGCTCGCGGCTCGTGCCGAAACGGTGGCCGCACCGAAGGCCGAGGCCGCGACGCAGCAGGCCGCGGTCAAGGAAAAGGCCACGGAACTCTCGACCTTCATGCTCGACAACGGGCTGCAGGTCGTGGTCCTGCCCGACCATCGCGCCCCGATCGTGACCCAGATGCTCTACTACAAGGTCGGCGCGGCGGACGAAGCGCCCGGCGAAAGCGGCATCGCCCACTTCTTCGAGCATTTGATGTTCAAGGGCACCAAGGCCAATCCGGAAGGCACTTTCTCGCGGGCCGTCGCCGAGATCGGCGGTCAGGAGAACGCCTTCACCACCTCGGACTACACCGGCTACTATCAGCAGGTGCCGGCCGACGCGCTGGAAATGGTCATGACCTTCGAGGCGGACCGCATGGAGAACCTAGTGCTCTCCGAGGAAACGGTGGCACCCGAGCGCGACGTCATTTTGGAAGAGCGCCGGTCGCGCGTCGACAATGATCCCAGCTCGCAGCTCGCCGAGGCCGTTCAGGCGGCACTGTTCCAGAACAGCCCCTATGGCGATCCGGTGATCGGTTGGCGCTCGGAGATCGAGGCGCTGTCGCGGGATGGCGCCGTCGCCTTCTACGACAAATATTATACCCCCAACAACGCGATCCTCCTGATCGCCGGCGACGTGACGGAGGCCGAGGTCCGCCGGCTGTCCGAAAAGACCTATGGCAAGGTTGCGCGCCGCGCCGAGCCGGGAGAACGCGTCCGGCCGGTGGAGCCGGAGCCGCTGGCCGCGCGGACGGTGACGCTGACCGACGCGCGCGTCACCCAGCCCTCGATGCAACGGGCCTATCTCTGTCTCTTATACACATCT